>JAEPNS010000089.1 GCA_017643325.1 Alphaproteobacteria bacterium
CGTCGACACATCCAACGGCGACCCGGCGCTGCTGATCTACACCTCGGGCACCACCGGCAACCCGAAAGGCGCGCTGCTGCCGCACCGCACGATGATCGGCCATGTGCCGGGCGTCGATTTCATCTTCGACTTCCTGCCCCAGCCGGGCGACGTGATGTGGACCAACGCCGACTGGGCCTGGATCGGCGCGCTGATGGATTCCGCGATGCCCGCGCTCTATCACGGCATCCCCCAAGTGGTGAACCCGCCGGGGCGTTTCGACCCGGAGGCCGTGTTCGACCTGCTCGACCGCTACGGCGTGCGCACCGCCTTCATCCCGCCGACGGGCCTGAAGGTGATGCGCCAGGCGAACAACCCCCGCGCGCGCTACAACTACGACCTGCGCTCGATGTTCTCCGGCGGCGAGGCGCTCGGCACCTCGCTGATGGAGTGGGGCCGCGAGCAGCTCGGCGTCACCATCAACGAGGCCTACGGACAGACCGAGTGCAACGTCATCGTCGGCTGTTGCGCGACGATCATGACGCCGCCGGCCGGCTCCATGGGCCGCGCGTCACCGGGGCACACGCTGCGCATCCTCGACGAGGAGGGCAACCAGCAGGCGCCGGGTGATCTCGGGACAATCTGCGTGAAGGCGCCGGACCCGGTGATGTTCCTCGAATACTGGAACAACCCGCAGGCGACCGAGGAGAAATTCATCACCGACGCGCACGGCGACCGCTGGATGGACACCGGCGACAAGGCGACCATGGACGACGAGGGGTGGATCTATTTCGTCGGCCGCGCCGACGACGTGATCAACTCCGCCGGCTACCGGATCGGCCCGGCCGAGGTCGAGAACTCTCTGCTGACCCATCCCGCCGTCCAGATGTCCGCCGTGATCGGCGTGCCCGACGAGGCGCGCGGGGAAATGGTGAAGGCCTATGTGATCCTGAAGGAGGGCCAGACCGCGTCCGACGGTCTGGCGGAGGAAATCCAGAACCACGTGAAGACCCGGCTCGCCGCGCACGAGTATCCGCGCGCCGTCGAGTTCGTCACCGACCTGCCGATGACCACCACCGGCAAGATCCAGCGCAAGGTGCTGCGCGAGCGCGAGGCCGCACGCGCCTCGGTGGACCGGGCCCCCGGCAACTAGGCGCCCCGACCATGACAAGCTTCGCCCACCCCGACGTGTTCCTCGACCTCGTCGGCCAGGAACTCGGCGTCAGCGACTGGGTCCTGATCGACCAGGCCCGGATCGACGCCTTCGCCGATGCGACCAACGACCATCAGTGGGTCCATGTCGACGTCGAACGTGCGGCGCGCGAGATGCCCACGGGGTCCACCATCGCGCACGGCTTTCTTGTCCTCTCGCTGCTCGCGCCCCTGAGCTACGAGATCCTCGAGGTCGAGAACGTGGCCCACGAGTTGAACTACGGGCTCGACAAGGTGCGGTTCACAGCGATGGTGCCGGCGGGCTCCCGCATCCGCCTGCGCCAGTCGCTGGTCCGCGCGGAAAAACGGGACGACGGCGCGGTCTTTCTGGAGCTTCTCGGCACGATGGAACTCGAAGGCAGCGAACGCCCGGCGGCAATCATCGAGAATCTGCGGCTCGTATATGCACGGTCGTAGGCTCACGCCGCATGTCCCGGCCCTCGCCGGAGCTGCGATCGCCCTTTGCCTGGTCGCGGCGGCCTGCCCCGTATCGTTTGCGCAATCCGGAACCGCCGTCCAGGGCGGACCTTCGGCCGACGACCTGTGGTCCAAACGCGCCACGCTCCTGCCGCCGATCGCGGAGGAGCTGGAAGACGCTGCAGAGGCCGAGGCGGAGCGCGGGAACCTCGACGAGGCCGAGCGAATCTTCGCGAACGCGCTGTCGACGCGCGAGCAGATCGACGGCCCCGACCATTTCGGGGTCACCATCACGCTCGGCAAGCTGAGCGTTTTCTACTGGCGCAACGCGCGCTACGCCGACGCCGAACGCGTTGTCAGCCGGAAGATCGCGATCGCCGGGAAAACGCTCGGCCCCGATCATATCGACCTGGCCGACGACCTCGAAAGTCTCGCATTGATCCTGTCGGCGCAGGGCCGCGCCGGCGATGCGGGACCGATTCTGGAGCGCGCGATCGAAATCCGGCGCGCGCAGGCCGACCCGAATGCCGCCGCCATCGCGAGAAGCCTCGAGCGCCTCGGGGACCAGCAGCGCGAAGCCGGCAACCCGTCCAAGGCCGAGGAGACCTACCGGCAGGCGCTCGCGGATCTCGGGGATGCGCTGGATGCGGATCCGCGCCGCGTCGCGAGCATCCTCAACAGCCTCGCCCTGACCTACCAGGATCGTGAAGTCTACGGTGAGGCGGAACGCCTCCACCGCCGCGCGCTCGCCGTCACCGAGGACGTCAGCGGACCGGACAGCGTCGACGTCGCGATCCAGCTCAACAACCTGGGGGTCCTGAACTACCGTCTGGGCGACTTCGCCGAGGCGTCGGCCCTGATGTCCCGTTCCGTCGCCATCATGGAAGGCCATGTCGGGCGGGACCATCCGGATGTCGCAACCCAGCTCAGCAACCTTGCGCTGGCGTACCAGCGCCAGGACCGGCTCGCCGAAGCCCGGCGCGCGAATGCACGCGCATCGTCAATCTTTGCCGAACGGATCCGCCTGGGCCACATGTCGCGCCCCGAAATCGATGCGACACGCTATGTCCATCTTCGCCGGCTCGGGGCACTGCTCGGCGCCGGGCCCGCGCCCGGTGCGCCGGACGAAATCTTCGAGACAGCACAGATCGCACATGCCTCCAGCGCGGCCAGCGCCGTATCCAGACTGGCCGAGCGTTATGCACTGGGAGGAAAGGCGGATGCCCGCTGGGTCCGGATCTGGCAGGATTCACGTGCCGAACTCGCAAGGATCGACCGGGAACTCGCCTTTCTCTCGGGACAGGCCCGATCCGCGCAAGACCCGGCCAGGATCGAGCCGCTGGCCGCACGGCGGAACGAGGCCCAGGCGGCGGCCGACGCCACGAACGAAATGCTGAAAGCGCTCTACGGCGACGACTATCTCGCGCGCATCCGCCCGGCACCCCTCTCGCTCGAGCAGGTCCGCGCGCTGCTCGATCCCGACGAGGCGCTGCTGACCTTCACCGTTGCGCAAGGCGCCGGCCCGCGAGGCGCCGACATCGTCTACATGGTGGCGAGCGGTGCCCGCGAAACCCGCGCGCATCGCGCCGTCGTTCCGGATCTCGCGGGTATGGTCGCGGAGCTTCGGCGCAAGCTGAGCCCGAAAACGGTCGGCGGCCGCCTTGGACTGCTGACATTCCCGACAGACACGGCGCACGAGCTGTACACAAGCCTGCTCGCGCCTTTCGCCGATCTTCTGGCCGACAGCAGGCACCTGCTGGTCGTGCCCGACGGACCGCTGACTTCGCTGCCGTTCAGCATCCTTTTGACCGCGCCGGTTGCCGGCCCGCTCGCCGACGTTGCCCGTTTCTCGGAGATGCCGTGGCTGATCCGGAAGTTCGCGATTTCCACGCTGCCATCGGTCTCCGCGCTGCGCGCGCTGCGGCTGGCACGCGCGGACGCCACGCCTGCCAGCCAGCCCTTCATGGGGATCGGCGACCCCGTCCTGCGAGACCATCCGGGCAACAGCGGCTCGACGCGGTCCGCCACGATCGCGGACTGGCTGGACCGCGGCGGCGAGTCCGGCACGGGTCCCGATATCTCCGGCCTGTTCAGGGGAAATCTCGCCGACACCCGCGCCCTGCGCAAACTTGCCTCCCTGCCCGAAACCGCGGATGAGCTGTCGACGATGGCCCGCCTTCTCGGTGCGGACACCGGCGCCTTGCTTCTGCGCGACCGCGCGGTGGAAGAAAACATCCGTGCGGAGCGCGCCCTCGTCGATCACCGGATTCTCGCGTTTGCCACCCACGGCCTTGTGGCAGGTGAAATCACGGGCCAGGGCGCGGAACCCGCGCTTGTCCTGACACCTCCGGCGCAGGCGAGCCCGGGCAACGACGGTCTGCTGACGGCATCGGAGATCGCGGAGATGCGCCTCAACGCCCAGTGGGTAATCCTCAGCGCGTGCAACACGGCCGGGTCCGACGGCACACCCGGCGCTGAGGGCTTGTCCGGCCTAGCCAGCGCCTTTTTCTACGCCGGCGCCCGCTCGCTGTTCGTCAGCCACTGGCCGGTCGTCTCAGACGCGACGGTCGGGCTGACGACGCGCATGCTCGGCGCAGTGGCCGCGGACCCCGGCATCCGGGCCTCCGAGGCCCATCGGGCATCCATGCTGGCGATGATGGACGACCCGGACGAGCCGTTGTTCGCCCATCCGCTGTTCTGGGCACCCTTCGTTGTGGTCGGAGACGGCGGGCCATTGCGCTGATCCGGCCCCGCCCTCCAGCCGTATTCTGCGATATCCCCGACAACGAAACGATGCAGGAGGGCGCCATGGAGGCGACGCGGCCGGCGGTCCCAAAAGTTGCAGGATTGCTGGGAATCCTCGGACTGATTCCATTTGCGGTACCGGTGCTGGGCGCGCTGGTGGCCGCACCCGCATGGCATGACGTGCTCGCGCGCGCCCTGCTGGCCTACGGCGCAGTGATCCTGTCCTTTCTGGGCGGGGTACAGTGGGGGCTCGCCGCGGCTGGCGGCACACCCGGCGCGGACCGGCCCGGGACGGCCGATCGGTATGTGGTCAGTGTGATCCCGTCATTGATCGGATGGAGCGCGCTCCTGATGCCTTTCCCGATCGGCGTCTGGACACTGATCGCCGCGTTCGGCTGGATCCTCATCGTCGACCTGCGCGCCACCGCGCACGGCTTTGCGCCGGACTGGTATCCGAGACTTCGAATCCCGTTGAGCGGCGCCGTCATGCTTTTGCTGGCCGCCGGTGCGGTGGTGTACTGAGCCACCGCACCGGCGAAGCTCGTCAGGTCAGTGGCGCAAGAAGCGCGTCGATCCGCGCATCGGCCTTGCCCGGGTACTTCTTCTTCATGATGTCGGCCAGGTTGTCCGGAACCTCGCCGACAATCACGACACCGACCATGCCCATGCCGTAGTGCGGCGTACATTTGTAGACGTACACACCCGGCACCGTGAACGTGTAGGACACGTCCTTGTTCAGCGACGAGCGGAAGTTGTCCACGCCGTCCGGGAACGCCCCACGCACGAACTCGACGTTATGACCCCGGTCCGTGGAGACCCAGGTAACCGTATCGCCGGGTTCGATCTGGACGAGACCCGGCGCGTAGATGTTGCGCTCATTCGAGTTCGGGTCCTTGTTGAGCATCTCGACGGTCACATCCGCGCCCTGCGCCGTGACCGGCGCCGCGAGGAGCATGACCGCAAGAAGATAACCAAAACGCGACATATGAATTCTCCTTGTTCGGGTTTGTCCTTGCTACGCACGGCGCCCGGACACGGACGACGACACAACGCCGCAGGGTCCGGCATGCGGGGTCGCGGCCACGAAAAAGCCCGGCCGGACCCGGGCAGGTTTCGAGGTCCGGGCCGTCAGCTTGGATCGCGCAACCAATGCTGAGCCGAACGGCTCTCGAAAACTTTCTCACCGAGCTTGCAGAGATAAAGAAACATTGTTCAGGCCTTTCATCATGAGTGTCTGTTCCTGATACGCAGACCGCGTCCGGCCAGACGCGACCCGGCCGCATGGCTCCTGCGCGCCAGTCTCATGCGGCCGTGTGATCCGGAAATGCGCTGCTCTCGTATTGAGCACGTGATAAATAAAGGAGACACCCAATGATTGAATGGTATCGACTGGTGATGGACTCGGATCGGAACCCCCTGCGGCGGCTTCCGCGCGTGCAGCGGTTCCAGGTGATGGTCGTGCTCAGCCTGATGTGGACAGCGATCTTCTGCACAATGGCGGGCGTATGGTTCCTCTACGAAGAACTGTTCGCCCTGCACCTCCTGTTCGCGACGGGCGTGTTGCTGACGGGTGCAACTTTCCACGGCGCCAACCGGCTGGGCAGCTACCGCGAACAGACCAGGGTCGACGGCACGCCGCGTTACGACGACGTCTGGGGTGCGTCCTGACCCCCGGAAGCCACTGTTCCCGGGACCAGGCAGATCCGGTCACGGTCTTCTACGACGGATCGTGTCCGCTATGCTCGCGCGAGATCACCTTCTATCGCCGGCGGCGCGGTGGCGGCGAAATCGCGTGGGTCGATGTCAGCGCGTGTCAGGACAGCCAGCTCCCCGGTGAACTGACCCGGCAGTCGGCACTCGCCCGGTTCCACGTCCAGACAGAGGACGGGCACCTCGTCTCCGGTGCCGCCGCGTTCGCTGCTCTATGGAACGCGCTCCCAAGCTTCCGGCTGGCCGGCCGCACCGCGCGGTTTGCACCCGTGGCGTGGATCCTGGAGCGCGCGTACCGGGCTTTCCTGCCCGTCCGGCCCTACCTGCAAAGGTTCTTCAAGGGGTGATGGTGGTGCCGCCTGCTGGACTCGAACCAGCGGCCCCCGCATTACGAATGCGATGCTCTACCAACTGAGCTAAGGCGGCCCAAGGCGTGAAACGCGCGCACTACGTATGAGAGGCGGCCCGCGCGGTCAAGCGATTTGCGCAAGCGGCATGTCGGGCGTCGCGCGCTGCTGGCGCGCGAGCAGCCATTCGGCCAGCTCGAGATCAAACGGCTCGTCAATGTTGACCACGGGTCGCTCGATCACGACCGCCGCACAATCCTGGCCGAGGATCGGCGCGCCTTCGAGGAACGGTTCGCGGCGCAGCGCATAGCAAAGACCGTTGCGGTGATACAGCGCGGGCACGTTCTGTCGCCGGTTGTAGCGCGACCCGTCCTCCGCCCAGAAACCGATGCGGCCGTCGCCACCGACGGTCAAAGTCTTGTGGGGCGAGAAATGCGCGGGCGTGGCGCTGACGGTGGCCGCCGCCGCGTGGCTGCCCGAGAGCAACGCATCCATGGTAGCCGTCAGGTCCGCGGGCTGGCGCAACGGGCTGGTCGGCTCAAGCAGGAGCGACACGTCGAAGCGGCGTCCGTAATGCTCCTCCGCGCTTTCCCAGGCATGCCGCCACATGTCGTCCGAAGACGCCGCGTCGCCGGAAAGCTCGGATGGTCGCATGAACGGCGCCTCGGCGCCCTGGCGGACAGCCTCGGACGCGATCCCGGCGTCGTCGGTCGATACGATCACCTGGTCGACCCAGCTCTGCGATGCGGCGAGGCGGGCGGCCCGGCCGACCAGCGACAGCCCGCCGATCAGCTTGAGGTTCTTTCCCGGAATGCCCTTCGAACCGCCGCGGGCCGGAATCACGGCCAGAACGCTGAGGCGCGTGTCCTCCGCCTGCCAGCTCATGCGGGCTTCTCCGCGAGGATCGAGAATGCGACGGGAAAGGCCGTGTGCTGCCGGGCCCTGTTTTCCGTGTGCGCGGCATCCCATGCCATAAGCTCCGGCATATGCCGATCGTAGAACCAGCGCGACATCTCCTCGCGCCTGTCATCGGGGAAATACTCCAGCGCCTGCGCCCAGCAGTAGGCGATCGCCTCGAACGGACCGCCGGTGGTCTCCGGCTCGCCGGGCACAAGACCGACCCCCGTCATCGCACGGGCCATGCCGAAGGGCGTCCATCGCAGATAGTCGTCGGGGATCTGGTGCAACTCGCGCAAGAGCGGCTCGAAGACGTAGACCTTGCCGCCGGGCGCCGTAATGCGGGCGAACTCGGCGAAGAGCGCATCCTGGTCGGCCACGTGGTGCACGAGGTTCGGCACGATCAGGAGATCGGCCGCCCCGGTTTCGAGACCCGTTTGGTCGATCGCACCGCGGTGGGTCGAGGGCACAAAGAGGAATCTGGGGTCTTCCACCATGGCCGCGTTGTAGGCGCCTCGCGTATCCGCGCTTTGCGGACTGCAATCGAGCGAGACGAAATCGTGGTCCTGGAACAGCGGCGCGACAAGTGAGCAGCCACCGTAGAGCAGGCCACGCTCCATCGAGACGACCCGTGCCCCGGGCGGGAGCCCGGCTGCCAGTTCGCGCAGGTTGCGCAGGAGCAGGCTGAAGTGCGGCCACTTCGTCCGCGTCTGGAAGACGCGCTCGGCCAGCACATCGAGGTGCCCCTCGAGCTCTGCCGTGGTGAACCGCGCGCCGCGGAGGTCCTCGGCAACACTCACGAGACGGGCTTCTCGAAGGTCATGTAGATGGTGTCGGCGGTGCCTTCGCGCGCGAGCGAGTCCCGCCAGATCGAATCGAGCGCCTGGTCATCGAGCCCGGGCAGGGAGTCGCGGCCGCCCGGCACCTTGTCGCGCAGCCAGCGGAGCGTGTTGGCGATCCCGAACCGGTGGACGTAGCGCGTCTCGACCGGGTCCAGCCCCGCGGCCCGCCCGCAGCGTGCGAGGGAGTCCGCGCTGAAGTACCAGCGATGGACCGTGCGATAGAAGAACGGCGGGTAGTCGTCCGGCAACAGGTTCATCAGGAGGTCGCCCCGGTTCGGGGTCGACACCGTGACCCGGCCTCCGGGCGCGAGCAGGTCGGCAATTTCCGACAGGAACGGACCCGGTGCCTCCACATGCTCGATTACCTGGAACGAGAAGGCGTGCTCGACGGAGCCGGCGCAGTCATCGAGCGCGTTTCGCGCATAGTCATAGACATGGAAACCGCGGCTGCGCAGCGAGTCGTGATAGGGCCGCCCCGGCTCGATCGCGACAACGTACCGCGCGAGCCCCGAGACGAAATCGAGGAAGCTGCCCCCGCCGCACCCGACATCCGCGATCACGCGTCCGCGCAGAGTCATCGGATCGACGACGTTGAGCCGTTCGAGCTGCAGCGGGTCGTGGGCGGCGTGGAACCCCTCGCTATCGACGGATTCACCGAGCAGTTCGCGGTAGCTCTCGTCAGCATAGATGTCCTCGTCATGACAGGACACTTCGTCGAGCCGCTGGACCCCGCACCCGACGCATTCCGCCACGACAGCACCGTCGCGGCTGTTGCCGTAGGCGCCGTCGCGCACCGGCCCCTGGTAGACGGGGATCCAGGCCTGGGTCCCACAGACGTCACAATCGGGAAACAGGTCCGGATTGCGCGCTTCGGTTTCGATCGCTGCGATGCTCATTGGTATGCCAACTGTTTCTGGATATAGATCTCGGATTCGGCGAGCAGGTTGGCGATACGCACGCCCGCATGGCCGTCACCGAACATGTCGGAACTTTCGTAGCGGCCATGCTCGATCTGTTCGCGGACCGTGCGTTCGATCTGAGCGCCGTCATATGCCGCGTGGCGCACATTGGCCGCATGCTCACGCCCCTGCTGGCGCGTCCCGACATTTACGGCCGGCACGCCGAGGAATGCGCCCTCGCGAAGTGCGGACGAGGAATTGCCAACCAGGGCGGCCGCGTTGTTGATCAGGCGCGCGTAATCCTCCGCCGGGAAATTCCGGTAGAAGTGCACATCGGCTTCCGGGTTCTCTTCGCGATACATGCGCAGTCCCTTGGACACGTCGTCCGAGCCGGCATCAACATTCGGCCACAGCCAGACGGTCTGCATGTCGAGCCGGTCGACGGCCTCAAGGGTCGCGCTGATCTGGTCGAACCCGGACCCGTATTCGGTCGTGACCGGGTGCTGCAGCACCACGATGTAGGGTTTCGAAGGGTCCAGCGGCGCGCCGGTGCCGCGGTCCTCGTCGAACAGGTTCGCCGAGAGCGACAGGTCCGTGTCCACCAGCAGATCAATCGCGGGGCAGCCGGTGAGATGGACCGTGTCCGGTGCCTCGCCCATGCGCACCACATAGTCGTGAGCGCGCTCGGTGGCCGGGAAATGGATATGGGAAAGCTTCGTGATCGCGTGGCGCACGCTCTCGTCGATGGAGCCCGTCACCTCGCCGCCCTGGGTGTGGGCGAGCGGGATGTTCATGTAGCTGGCGGCGATCGCCGTCGCCATTGTCTCGAACCGGTCCGCCACCGTGAGCACGATGTCCGGCTGCAGGTTCTCGAACTGGGACGACAGCTCGATGATGCCCATACCCGTCGACTTGGCCATGGTCGTGGGGTTTTCCCCCTCGACGATGGAATAGACCACCGACGACGGTTCGAAGCCGTCGGCGCGGATCAGGTCCACCACGTTGCCGTAGCGGTACAGGAGCGCGGATGCACCGACGACGAGCTGGAGCTCGAGCCGGTTGTGGCGCTGGATCGCGCGCATCACGGATTTGATCCGCGCGTAGTTCGCGCGGCTGTTCACCACCACGCAGACCTTCCGCACGGACGGGCTGCCGTTGAGCTTGCGTTTGGTGCCCGCGCGCTTCGGCGAGGCGGGCGTGTTCGGGGTCTTACGCGTCGACACGAAGATCCTCCCATGAAATGAGTCGGTCCGCCGGCACATCGCGCAGCAGGGTACGGC
>JAEPNS010000008.1:0-15045 GCA_017643325.1 Alphaproteobacteria bacterium
AGCGATTTCGGGAAACCGTCCGGGGTCATCGCTTCCTTGTAGGTCCAGACCTGCTTGCCGTCGGCCTCCAGGCCCGGCAGGTCGCGCGCCCGCGCGCCGGTCGCGAGGATCACATGCTTGGCGGTCACGTCGGCGACGGACTTGCCGTCCTTCTCGACGGTCAGCTTGCGCGCACCCTCCTTGCCGCCGGCGAGCTTGGCCCAGCCGTCGATCACCTCGACCTTGTTCTTCTTCAGCAGGTAGCCGACGCCCTGGTTCAACTGTTTGGCCACGCCGCGAGACCGCTCGACCACCTTCTTGATGTCGAAAGAGACCTTGTCCGCCTTGAGACCGTAGTCCTCGGCGTGGGTCATGTAGTGGTAGATTTCCGACGTGCGAAGCAGCGCCTTGGTCGGGATACAGCCCCAGTTCAGGCAGATGCCACCCAGGTGGTTCGCCTCGATGACGGCGGCCTTCATGCCGAGCTGCGCGGCGCGGATCGCCGCGACGTAGCCGCCGGGGCCGCCGCCGACGACGACCAGATCGAATTTCTTGTCGGCCATGATAATCCTCTCGCGAAAAGGCGGTTGCGCGGGCTCTACAGCAGCAGCCCCATCGGGTCCTCGATCAGGCCCTTGAGGACCGACAGGTACTCGGCCCCGATGGCCCCGTCGAGCGCGCGGTGGTCGACCGAGAGCGTCAACGACATCACGGTCGCGACGGCCACGGCGCCGTCCTTGACGACAGGTCGCTGCTCGCCGGCGCCGACCGCGAGGATCGCGCCCTGGGGCTGGTTGATCACCGCCTCGAAGTGCTTCACCCCGAACATGCCGAGGTTCGAGATCGAGAAGGTGCCGCCCTGGTACTCCTCGGGCATCAGTTTGCCCTCGCGCGCCTTCGCGGCGAGTTCGGCCATCTCCTCGGAAATCCTGCGCAGCCCCTTGGTCTCGGCGCGACGCACGATCGGCGTGATAAGCCCGTCATCGATGGCGACGGCCACCGAGATGTCGGCGCTCTTGTATCGCTTGATGCCTTCGTCCGACCAGGCGGCGTTCGCCTTCGGGACCTGCATGAGCGCAACGGCAGCGGCCTTGATGACCATGTCGTTGACCGAAATCTTGAACTCGCCGTCCTTGGCGCGCGCATTCAGGTCCTTGCGCGCGGCAAGCAGCTTGTCGATCTCGCAATCCACCGTCAGGTAGAAGTGCGGCACTTCCTGCTTCGATGCCGTCATGCGCTCGGCGATCACCTTGCGCATGTTGGACGGCTTGACCAGCTCGAACTCGGCCTCGCCCTCGGCCGCCTGCGGCGCCGGGGCGGCCTTATCGGCGGCCGGGGCCGCGTCGGCTTTCTTCGCGCCGCCCGAACCCGCATAGGATTCGATGTCGGCCTTCACGACACGGCCGTGCGGACCCGTGCCCTTCACGTCCGCGAGGTCGATACCCTGCTGCGCCGCCAGCCGGCGGGCCAGCGGGCTTGCAAAGATGCGCTCGCCGTCGTCACCGCGCGGGGCCGGCGGAACGTCGCCGCCGGCATCCGCAGGGGTCTCCTTCGACGCCGGCGCATCGGCCTTCTCCGCGTCACCAGCCGGTGCGGATTCTTCAGCCTTGTCACCGGAATCGTCCTTCTTCGGTGCCGGCGCGGCACCTCCGGCGTCAAAATCGTCCAGCGCGGACTCGTCCTCGCCCTCCTCCAGAAGCACGGCGATCGGCGTGTTGACCGCGACCTCCTCCGCGCCCTCTTCCACGAGGATCTTGCCGAGCGTGCCCTCGTCGACGGACTCGACCTCCATCGTCGCCTTGTCGGTCTCGATCTCGGCGATGATGTCTCCCGGCGCGACGCTGTCGCCCTCCGACTTGAGCCAGCGGGCGAGGTTGCCCTCCGTCATCGTCGGCGAGAGTGCGGGCATGAGAATGGGAATAGGCATCAGACGTCCCCCTGAAACGAAACCGCCGGCATTCTATGAAGCCGTTCCACGCGGTGTGTTGCGTATTGCGTCGGCCAGGCAGCCCGTCGCGCAACAGTTTTGCAGTCTCCGGCCTGTGTGTGCCGGAATATGCCAATCGGGCCGTGTCGGTTGGAATCCACGGCCTAGTCCTTGTAGCAAACGCGTTTGGCGGCAGCGACGATCCGGTCCGCCTGCGGCAGCGCGAGCTGTTCCAGGTTCGCCGCGTACGGCATCGGCACGTCCTCGCCCGTCACACGCACGACCGGGGCATCGAGATAGTCGAACGCCTCCTCCATCATGCGCATGCCGATCTCCGACCCGATCCCGGCGAAGGGCCAGCCCTCCTCGACCGACACGATCCGGTTCGTCCGCTTCACGGACTCGACGATCGTGTGGGTGTCGAGCGGGCGGATCGTGCGCAGGTCGATCACCTCCGCCTCGATCCCCTCGGCCGACAGCATTTCCGCGGCCTCGAGCGCACGGCCCACCATCAGCGAGAAGGCGGTGATCGTCACGTCATCGCCCTGGCGCAGGACCTTCGCCCGGCCGATCGGCACCGTGTAGTCGTCGTCGGTCGGAACCTCGAAGCTCTGGCCGTAGAGGATCTCGTTCTCGAGGAAGATGACCGGGTTCGGGTCCCGGATCGCAGACTTGAGCAGCCCCTTGGAATCGGCGCCGGAATAGGGCGCGACGACCTTGAGGCCCGGGCAGTGCCCGTACCAGCTCGCGTAGCACTGGGAGTGCTGCGCGGCCACGCGCGCCGCGGCGCCGTTCGGCCCGCGGAACACGATCGGCACGTCCATCTGACCGCCCGACATGTAGAGCGTCTTCCCGGCGGAGTTGATGATCTGGTCGATCGCCTGCATGGCGAAGTTGAACGTCATGAACTCGACGATCGGCTTCAGCCCCTTGAAGGCCGCGCCGACGCCAAGGCCCGCGAACCCCTGCTCGGTGATCGGTGTGTCGATGATGCGCTTCTCGCCGAACTCCTCGAGCAGGCCCTGGCTCACCTTGTAGGCGCCCTGGTACTGCGCGACCTCCTCGCCCATGAGGAAGACCTTCTCGTCGGCGCGCATCTCCTCGGCCATGGCGTCGCGCAGGGCCTCGCGCACGGTCATCTCAGCCGTCTCGCCGTCATAGTCGACCTCCGGCGGCGGCGGGGCGGACATCTCCAGCAGCACGGAGACCTCCGGGCTGGAATCGCCGTCGTCGTCGGCGCTTCCGGATTTGGCGCCCGCCGCGTCGGCGGAATCGTCGCCCGAATCCTCGTTGTCGTTGTCGGCGCCAGAGCCCGAAGACCCGACATCGCCGATGTCGTCGGCACTCTCGCCGTCCTCCAGGATGACCGCGATGGGCGTGTTCACGGCGACATCCTCGGCACCCTCCTCGACGAGGATCTTGCCGAGCGTGCCCTCGTCGACCGCCTCGACCTCCATGGTCGCCTTGTCGGTCTCGATCTCCGCGATCACGTCGCCCGGCGAAATGCTGTCGCCCTCCGACTTGAGCCAGCGGGCCAGGTTACCTTCCGTCATTGTCGGCGACAGGGCCGGCATGAGTACTTCGATGGGCATGGTTCTCTCCCCTTATGCCGGCTGCGATCAGGCTTCGATCAGGATGTCGGTGTAAAGTTCCGACGGATCGGGCTCCGGACTTTCCTGCGCAAAGTCGGCCGCGGCGTTCACCCGCTCGCGGACCTCCTTGTCGATGGCCTTGAGCGCATCCTCGTCCGCGTGCCCCTGATCGACCAGGACCGCCTTGAGCGTCTCGATCGGGTCCTTCTCGGTCCGCATCTTCTGGACCTCTTCCTTGGTCCGGTACTTTGCCGGGTCGGACATCGAGTGGCCGCGGTAGCGGTAGGTCTGCATTTCCAGGATGTACGGCCCCTTGCCGGAGCGAACATAGTCGACGGCCTCCTGGCCGCTTTCGTAGACCTTCAGCACGTCCATGCCGTCGACCTGCTTGCCCGGGATACCGTACGCCTCGCCGCGGCTGGCGAGGTCGGTCTCGGCGGAGGCGCGCTCCACCGACGTGCCCATGCCGTAGCGGTTGTTCTCGATGATGTAGATGACCGGCAGGTCCCAGAGCGCGGCCATGTTGAAGGATTCGTACACCTGGCCCTGGTTCGCGGCGCCGTCGCCGAAGTAGGTCAGGCAGAGCCCGTTGTCGCCCTGGTACTTGTGGGCGAAGGCGATCCCGGTGCCGAGCGGCAGGTTCGCGCCGACGATCCCGTGCCCGCCGAAGAAGTTCTTCTCCTTCGAGAACATGTGCATCGAGCCGCCCTTGCCCTTGGAGTAGCCGCCCTCGCGGCCGGTCAGTTCGGCCATGACGCCCTTCGGGTCCATGCCGCAGGCGAGCATGTGGCCATGGTCGCGGTAAGTCGTGATGACGGAGTCCTGCTCCTCGAGCGCGGCCTGCATGCCGACGACGACGGCCTCCTGGCCGATGTAGAGATGGCAGAAACCGCCGATCAGGCCCATGCCGTACATCTGCCCGGCCTTCTCCTCGAAGCGGCGGATCAGCAGCATCTCCTGATAGAAATCGAGGAGCTGGTCGGCCTTGTAGGCGCTGTAATCGGGCTTGGATTTCGCGGACGACTTGCGCCGGCTGGTGGACGTTTTCGAACTGCTGCGAGACGATTTCGTGGCCGGCTTGCGCGCCATGGCGATCCCCCTTTTGGACTTAACCTGTGTGCAAACAGACGCCACAAGTAGGTGATATGGGGACCAGCGACAAGTTTATTCGCCGCCGAAAGGCCTCGAATTCCGGGAAAAACCGTCGATTTACTGTTTTTCGGTTAATTTCGGGATCGGACGACGAAACATTCGTTCGCCGAATATATATCTCCGTTACCGGATATTTCCGCGCGGATTTTCCTGCAGGATCACGACCTCGTCGGGATGCGCAAAGTTGAGCATGACCCGGGCCCGCTCCTCGACCATGTCCGGGTCGAGGTTGTCGGGACGCAGGAGCGCGACGCGGGTCTCGAGTTCCCGCCGCTCGGCCCGCAGGCCGGCGTGCAGCGCCTCGGCCTGTGCAACCTTCGTCTTCAGCTGCAGCAACGAAAGCACCCCCTGCTCCCCCTGGACCATATGGTAGGAGAAATAGGCGAGCAGCAGCGCGCCCACGATCGGCCAGAGGGCGGAGCGGGCGCGGTAGCGGATTTCGTCGATCACGGCCATGCCTGAACCGAATCACAGCCCGAGTCGTCGGGTCAAGGCCGGTTTTCCGTGCGATTACAGTTCTTTGCCTGAAGACACAAAACTGTTGCAAAAACGACTCAGAGTTCCCGTTTTGGACTCACAGCCGGGATGCTTTCCGGCCTAGCCGACCTTGAGCGCGCCCCGCCCGGCGTAATGCGCCGCCGGCCCGAGGGCCTGCTCGATCCGGATCAGCTGGTTGTACTTCGCCAGCCGGTCGGAACGGCTCAGCGACCCGGTCTTGATCTGCCCGCAATTCGTGGCCACCGCGAGGTCCGCGATGGTCGCATCCTCGGTCTCGCCCGAGCGGTGGGACATCACCGCCGTGTACGACGCCTTGTGCGCAATCTCGACCGCGTCGAGAGTCTCCGACAGGGTGCCGATCTGGTTCACCTTCACGAGGATCGAGTTTGCGGCGCCCTGGTCGATCCCGTCGCGCAGGCGCGCGGGGTTGGTCACGAACAGGTCGTCGCCGACCAGTTGCACCTTGTCTCCCAGCGCCTCAGTGAGCGCGACCCAGCCGTCCCAGTCGTCCTCCGCCATGCCGTCCTCGATCGACACGATGGGATATCGGCCGCATAGGTCGACCAGGTAATCGACCATCTCGTCGGACCCCAGCGACCGCCCCTCGCCCGCCAGTTCGTACTTCGAACCGGCATAGAATTCGGTCGAGGCGGCGTCCAGCGCCAGGACCACGTCGTCGCCGGGCTTGTAACCCGCAACTTCAATCGATTTCATAATAAAATCAATTGCTTCATCCGCACTTTTCAGGTTCGGTGCGAAACCGCCCTCGTCGCCCACGTTCGTGCCGTGACCAGCATCTGAAAGCTGCCCCTTAAGTGTCTGGAATATCTCGGAACCTACCCGCACGGCATCGGCGATCGAGGTCGCCCCGACCGGCATCACCATGAACTCCTGGATGTCGATCGGATTGTCGGCATGAGCGCCGCCGTTGACGATGTTCATCATCGGCACCGGGAGCACCCGTGAGTGGCTGCCGCCAACATAGCGGTAGAGCGGCAGCGCGGCGTCATCGGCCGCCGCCTTCGCAATCGCGAGCGAAACGCCGAGGATCGCGTTCGCGCCCAGCCGGCCCTTGTTGTCGGTGCCGTCGAGATCGCGCATGAGACTGTCCAGATACTCCTGCTCGTCCGCGTCCATGCCGGACAGGGCCTCGAAAATCTCGGTGTTGACCGCCTCGACCGCGCCGAGCACGCCCTTGCCGCCAAACCGCGCCTTGTCGCCGTCGCGGCGCTCGACCGCCTCGTACGCGCCCGTCGACGCACCCGAGGGGACGGCCGCGCGCCCGAACGCGCCGCTTTCCAGGCTCACATCCACCTCGACCGTCGGGTTGCCGCGGCTGTCCATGATCTCGCGCGCGACGATATTGACGATAGCGCTCATCGTTGGTTCCCCTTCAACTCAATCTGTCTTCAGCCGATATCGATCGGATCGGCCTTCGCGATACGGTCGAGCGCCAGCAGCGTCTCGAGGATGGCCGGCATGTCCTTGAGGTGGATCATGTTCGGCCCGTCGCTGGGCGCGCTGTCGGGATCCTCGTGGGTTTCCATGAAGACGCCGGCCACGCCGATCGCCACGGCCGCGCGGGCCAGGACCGGCGCGAACTCGCGCTGGCCGCCGCTCGAAGCCCCCTGCCCGCCAGGCTGCTGCACCGAATGGGTTGCGTCGAAGATCACGGGACAGCCGGTCTGGGCAGCCATGATAGGCAGCGCGCGCATATCCGAGACGAGCGTGTTGTAGCCGAAGCTGGCGCCGCGCTCGCACACGAGCACGCTGTCGTTGCCCGCCTCGAACGCCTTGCCGACGACATTTTTCATGTCCCAGGGCGCCAGGAACTGGCCTTTCTTGATGTGCAGTGCCCTGCCGGTCTCTGCCGCCGCGACCACAAGGTCCGTCTGGCGGCACAGGAAGGCCGGGATTTGCAGGACATCGACGGACTCGGCCACGGCCGCGCACTGTTCGGGCGCATGCACGTCCGTGAGGACCGGGAGCCCGGTCTTTTCGCGGATCTCCGCGAAAATCGGCAGGCTTTCCTCCAGGCCGAGGCCGCGCGCGGTCTTGATCGAGGTCCGGTTCGCCTTGTCGAAGCTGGTCTTGTAGATCAGGCCGATGCCGAGCTTGTCGGTCATTTCCTTCAGCGCTGCGCTCATTTCCAGCCCGTGGGCCCGGGATTCGAGCTGGCACGGCCCCGCGATCAGCGTCAGCGGCCGGCCGTTGCCGACCGTCAGGTTTCCGATCCCGACGTCGCCCATCGCCTAGACCAGACGCGACTGGTCGAGCGCAGCCGCCACGAACGAACTGAACAGCGGGTGCGGCGCGAAGGGCTTGGACTTCAGCTCGGGATGGTACTGGACGCCGATGAACCAGGGATGGTCCTCCAGCTCGACGGTTTCCGGCAGGACACCGTCCGGGGACGTCCCCGAGAATGTCAGGCCGGCCTGTTCGAGCTGTTCGCGGTAATTGATGTTGACCTCGTAACGGTGCCTGTGGCGCTCCGCGATCTCGGTCATCCCGTAGATCTCCGCGATGTGCGTTCGCGGCTTCAGATGCGCCGGATAGGCGCCGAGGCGCATTGTGCCGCCGAGGTTGTCGCCCGCCGCACGCGTCTCGGTGTCGTTCCCGCGCTGCCATTCGGTCATCAGGCCGACGACAGGATGCTCGCACGGGCCAAATTCGGTCGATCCCGCCGTCTCGAGGCCCGCAAGATTGCGGGCGGCCTCGATCACGGCCATCTGCATGCCGAAACAGATCCCGAAATACGGCACCTTGTGTTCGCGTGCGAAGCGGACAGCCTGGATCTTTCCTTCCGCGCCGCGCTCGCCGAAGCCGCCGGGCACCAGAATACCGTGCACCCCGTTGAGATGCTCGACCGTGTCTTCCTCCTCGAAGATTTCCGAGGAAATCCAGTCGAGATTGACCTTCGCGTTGTTCGCAATCCCGCCGTGGACAAGGGCTTCGGACAGGGATTTGTACGCGTCCGGCAGGTCCGTGTACTTGCCGACGACGGCGATGCTGACGGCTCCGTCCGGCGCGCGTACGCGTCCGACGATCCGGTGCCAGGTCTCGAGGTTCGGCCGGGACTGCGCATCCAGCCGGAAGTGCTGCAGCACCTGGGTGTCGAAGCCTTCCTCGTGATACGCCACGGGCACCTGGTAGATCGTGTCTATATCGATCGCCGGCACCACGGCCTCGGGGCGGATGTTGCAGAACAGCGCGATCTTGTTGCGCTCCCCGTTCGGAATCGGGCGGTCGCAGCGGCACAGGATCACATGCGGCCGGATACCGACGCGCTGCAGCTCCATCACCGAATGCTGGGTCGGCTTGGTCTTCAGTTCACCCGACGAGGCCAGATACGGCACCAGGGTCAGGTGGACGAACATGGCCCGCTCGGACCCCAGCTCGTTGCCGAGCTGGCGGATCGCCTCAAGGAACGGCAGGCTCTCGATGTCGCCCACCGTGCCGCCGATCTCGCAGATCACGAAATCCTCGCCGTGCAGGTCCGCCGTGACAAAGTTCTTGATCGCGTCGGTGACGTGGGGAATGACCTGAACAGTGCCGCCGAGATAGTCGCCCCGGCGCTCGCGGCCGAGCACGTCGGAATAGATACGGCCCGTCGTCACGTTGTCGGACTGGGTCGCCGAAACGCCGGTAAAGCGCTCGTAATGCCCGAGATCGAGGTCCGTTTCGGCACCGTCATCGGTGACGAAGACCTCGCCATGCTCGAACGGGCTCATCGTTCCCGGATCCACATTCAGATACGGATCAAGCTTGCGGACGCGGACGCGATATCCGCGCGCCTGGAGCAGCGCGCCCAGTGCAGCGGACGCGAGACCCTTACCCAGTGAGGAAACGACACCGCCCGTGATGAAAATAAACCGCGTCGCCATCAGTCACTTCTAACCAATTTGTTCCCCGCCCGGCAAAGGGGATTCGTCCACAGTGCGGAAGCCTTTGAGATCGCGGGATTTGGCCGTGAAAAAGGCGGCCCGCAGGCCGCCTTCCGGGGTTCGACTCGGGGCGTTCCGCACCCTATTCCGACGTCGGGACCGAGGGGGTCGCCGGCAGGGTCGGAACCGGCGTGACGCCGTCGCCCTGCTGCGCAGGCGCCTCGTCGACGATCGAGCCGCCGGTGCTGGTGTTCCCGGCCAGAATCGCGAGCGAGATACTGGTCAGCATGAAGGCCGTCGCCAGCACTGCGGTGGCACGCGTCAACAGGTTGGCCGTCGCACGGTTTCCGAGCAGGCCGCCCATGCCGCCGCTCGCGCCGCCTCCTCCGCCACCGCCGCCGCCGAGGCCGCCGAGACCGCCTTCCGAGCGCTGCAGCAGGACGACGCCCACGAGCGCGAGCCCAATCAGCAAGTGAACAACCAGTACGATGGTTTCCATGAGTTCCGCCGTTATCCGGAAGCCGCGCCCGCGCGCCAGAATGCCGTCGCGTGCGCCGTTCGCGGGTATTTAGTCCCTTGCGCCCGCCAATGCCACCCCAAATCGGGATGGCGCGTCATGCACTACGCCGCCGCCGCGATCGCAAGGAAGTCTTCGGCCTTCAGACTCGCGCCGCCGATCAGCCCGCCGTCGACATTGTCGATCGCCAGCAGGTCGCCCGCATTTTCCGGTTTCATCGAGCCGCCATAGAGAATTCTCACGCTGTTTGCATTGTTGCCGAGGCTCTCCTGCAGGTGTGCTCGGATGTGCGCGTGTGCGGCGAGGACCTCGTCGAGGGTGGGCGTGCGCCCGGTTCCGATGGCCCACACGGGCTCATAGGCGATCACGGTATCGTCGCCCGAGATCGCGAACCCGCGCTCCCCCATCGGCAGCGAGCCGTCGATCTGCTGCGAAAGCACGTCGAGGGTCTTGCCACCGTCGCGCTCGGCCTCGGTCTCGCCGATGCACATGATGGCCACCAGACCCGCGGCATGCGCCGCCTCGACCTTGGCGCGCACCCGTTCGCTGGTTTCCCCCAGCCCGTGGCGGCGTTCCGAGTGCCCGAGAATCACGTGGCTCGCCCCCGCATCACGCACCATCGCGGCCGAGATATCGCCGGTGAACGCGCCGCTTTGGGCCTCGTGGCAGTCCTGCGCCCCGACCGCGACGCCGGTGCCGGTAAGCGCCTCCGCGACGGCCCCGACAAGGATCGACGGCGGGCAGACAAGCAGGTCGACATCGCCGTTCACGCCGCCGTCGGCGACCGCGCGGGCCAGGTCGAGTCCCTCGCCGCGCAGCATGTTCATCTTCCAGTTGCCGGCTATCAGCTTTCGCGGTCCCGCCATACCCTCACCAAAAAGTTGCTTTTCTCTTCGATCTCATAACCTTACATCGCCTTCCGAAGAAGGCCGCGGCTGCTGTAACACAATCGCCGACGCCGCGTCGATGGGCGCGGCCGCGGCGCTTGAGGGGCCACCGGCCGATCACTATCATGCGCCGCCCATTGCGGCACCGACGCCCGAAACGAGATCGAGTTCAAGATGCTGGAAGCGATGAGGAATGCCACCAAGAGCTGGGTGATGAAGATCATCCTCGGCTTGCTGGCGCTGACCTTCGTGGTGTTCTTCGGCTCCGATTTCGGCGGCGGGGGACACGGCGGTGGAAGCTCCGGCGCATCGTCGGTGGTCGAGGTCGGTGACCAGAATTTCACGATCCACCAGGTCAGCCGCGCCTTCAATGAGGAAATCCGGCAGGTGAGCGCGCGCACCGGCCAGCGCATCGACCAGGAAACCGCCGTCAATATCGGCCTTCTCGACCAGGCCATCGCACGCCTGGTGACCGAATCCCTGTTCGACCAGGCTGCGCAGAACCTGGGTGTCGCGGCGTCGCAGGAGGCGGCGGTCGATGCGATCCGGTCGCTGCCGCAGTTCCAGGACGCCACCGGGCGGTTCAGCCGCGCCCAGTTCGAGGCCTTCCTGGCCAACCAGGGCCAGAGCGAGGCGGCCTTCGTCAACGACGTGCAGTTCGATCTCCTGCGCAACCAGTATGTCGGGACGCTCCAGAACGCGATGACCGCGCCCGCACCGCTGCACGAGAGCCTTTACAATCGCCGGGCGGAACGCCGCGTGGCCGACGTGCTGACCGTCCCCCTGGCCGAGCCGGCGACGATCGCGGACCCGAGCGAGTCCGAACTGGCCGCCTTTTTCGAGGAGAACCGGAACTTCTTCGAGGTCCCCGAACTGCGCCGCGCCACGCTGGCGAGCATGGACCCGGAGCGACTGGCGGCGACGATCGACATCCCCGCCGAGGAACTGGAGGAAGAATACGAGGCGCGACTGGATGAGTTCACGATTCGCGAGACACGCGACGTGCAACAGGCGACCTTCTCGTCGCGCGACGAGGCTGCGCGTGCTCTGGAACTTGTGCGCGGCGGAACCACCTTCGATGCAGCGGCCGAACAGGTTTCGGGGCTCCCGCCGGTGGCACTCGAGGGCGTGACGCGCGCCGACATCCCGGTGCCCGTGCTCGCCGACGAGATCTTCGCACTGGCGCCGGATACGATCAGCGAGCCGGTGGAAAGCGATCTCGGCTGGCACCTCGCCCGGGTCTCGAACGTGGTGCCCGGACGCACGCGCTCGTTCGAAGAGGTGCGCGGCGAACTGCGGGACGAGCTCGCGCGCGAGGAATCGCTGGACCTGATCTTCGACGTGCTGAACGACGTCGAGGACGGTCTGGCCGGCGGCGGCTCTCTGGACGAGGTTGCGCGCGACGCCAACCTCGATGTCAGCCGGCTGCCCGGCATCACGCGTGGCGGCCTCACCCGCTCGGGCGACCCGGTCGACAACCCGGCCGTGAATGGTGAATTGCTGCTCCGCCTGTTTTCGCTGGAAAACACGGACGAGGCGGAGGTCGTCGAGAACCGCGAGGGCGGCTTCGTGGTCGTCCGTCTCGACGAGGTCGTCGATCCCGCGGTCCCGCCCCTGTCCGACATCCGCGACCGGGTGATTTCCGCCTGGAAGGAGGACCGCGCACGCGAGGCCGCCGAGGAACGCGCGTCGACCATCGCGGAACGCGCGCGCAACGGCGAGAGTCTGGAGAGCCTCGCCGGTGAATTCGGCGCGACGTTCTCCCGCACCAACGCGTTTGACCGCACCGGCGACGGGGCGAGCGTGACCCAGCCTCTCATCGCACCGATTTTCGAGGCCCGTCAGGACGAGATCGTCGAACTTCCGGTGTCTGCCGGGGCGGCGGTGGCGAAAGTCGTGGAGATCCGGAAGCCGGACCTGTCCGCGCCGGAGCGCGAGGAACTCGCCCGCGCGATTGGCGGCCAGCTCGCCAACGACCTGATCGCCCAGCTCGGCACCGCGCTCGAGAACGAGATTGCCGTCGACGTCGACCGGGATGCGCTGGAAGCCGCGCTTCTGAACCCGTGAGCGCCCAGCAGGAATTCGACCAGGAGTCCTTCGCCGCACGCTACGGCGCGGGAGAGCCGCAACTCGTCTGGACGGAACTCGTGGCGGACCTGGAGACCCCGGTGTCCGCGCTTCTCAAGCTCGCCAGCGACGAGGCGCACTCGATCCTGCTTGAATCCGTCGAGGGCGGCGCGGTGCGCGGGCGCTATTCGATCCTCGCATACGCCCCCGACCTGATCTGGCGCTGCAGCGGCGAGAACGCGGAGATCAACCGCAACGCGCTCGCCGACCCCGAGCGTTTCGAGGCCATGCCCGGCAGGAGCCTTGACGAACTTGCGGCGCTTATCGAGGCCTGCCGGATCGAGATGCCCCCCGAACTCCCGCCGATGGCCGCCGGGCTGTTCGGCTATTTCGGTTACGACATCGTGCGCCAGGTCGAGCGCCTTCCCGACGGCAACCCGGACCCGATCGGGATTCCGGATTCGGTGTTCATCCGCCCGACGATCACGGCCGTGTTCGACAACGTCGCCGACAAGGTGACGCTCGTGACGCCGGTCTGGCCCGCCCCCGACATCGATGCCGATACCGCCTACCGGCAGGCGCAGGACCGCCTCGACGACACCGTCGCGCGATTCGACCGTGGGGTGCCGCGCACGGCCAGCGTGCCCGCCGGATCGGAAGTGGCGGTCTCGCCGTCCTCCAACCGGTCGCAGGGCGAGTATCACGCCATGGTCGAGGCGGCGAAGGAGTACATCCGCGCCGGCGAGATCTTCCAGGTCGTTCCGTCCCAGCGCTTCTCGATCCCGTTCGACCTGCCGCCGACGGCGCTCTACCGCTCGCTGCGACGCCTGAACCCCTCGCCCTTCCTGTTCGTGCTGAACGTCGGCGATTTCGCGCTTGTCGGCTCGAGCCCGGAAATCCTCGTGCGCCTGCGTGATGACACCGTCACCATCCGTCCGATCGCCGGCACGCGCCGGCGCGGCGCGACGCCCGAGGAGGATGCCGCGCTCGCCGACGACCTGCTGTCGGACCCGAAGGAACTGGCCGAACACCTGATGCTGCTCGACCTCGGCCGCAACGATGTCGGCCGAGTGTCCGACATCGGCACCGTCGAGGTGACCGACGAGTTCATCATCGAGCGTTACAGCCACGTGATGCACATCGTCTCCAACGTCGAGGGACGCGTGCGCTCCGGCGTCAACGCCGTGCAGGCGCTCGCGGCGGGCTTCCCGGCGGGCACCGTCTCGGGCGCGCCCAAGATCCGGGCGATGGAGATCATCGACGAGCTGGAATCCGAACGCCGCAGCTTCTACGCAGGCGCGGTCGGCTACTTCGCAGCGGACGGCAGCATGGATACCTGCATCACGCTGCGCACCGCCCTGATCAAGGACGAGGTCATGTACGTCCAGGCCGGCGGCGGGGTGGTCGCGGATTCGGACCCCGAGGCCGAGTACCAGGAATCCAACAACAAGGCCCGCGCCCTCATCCGCGCCGCCGAACAGGCCCACCGCTTCGTGAACTAGGCCGCTCGCCTACATCCTCGCAGGACTCTCGCCGGTGACCCATCGCGCGACAGCGCTCACCGGCACGACCGCGAAGCCCCGCGACCTGACATCCGGCAGCCATTCGGCGAGCGCGGCAATGGTGGCGTCCTTCGGGTGGCCGATGGCGATCGCGAACCCCTGCTGCTCTGCGACCTTCTCCAGGTCCAGCAGGGCCGCGCGGACCGCGATGGGCGACGGGTCATGGTCGAGGAAAACATCGCGGCGCAGGGCGGGAATGCCCGTCGCGCGGGCGGTCCGCTCGGCGACGGTGGACGCGGCTGTCCGGCTGTCGAGGAACAAAAGGCCCCGGCGCGCGAGTTCATCCATCACCGGCGCCATGAGGCTGGTGTCTCCAGTCGCCTTGCTGCCCATATGGTTGTTGATGCCAACATATCCGTCGAACTGCGCGAGGTTCCACGCGATCCGGCGCCGGAGTTCGGCGTCGGAAAGCCCCGTCAGCAGCGCGTTCGGCCCGGGATCCGTCGCGGCGGTCCCCGGCTCCATCGGGACATGCACGAGCAGCTCGTGCCCGGCCGTGCGCGCGGCGGCGGTCTGCGCCTCGAGGTCACCGGCATAGGCCAGGTAGGCGAGCGTCAGCGGCGCGGGCAGCGCGACCGTCCGCGCGGACCGGGCCCGGTCGATCCCCATGTCGTCGATCACGATGGCAATCATCGGCTGCCCGGCGCGGACGTCCGCCGGCACGGCGTTCTTTCGCCACGGCGGCAGCGGCCGCGGCGGGGCGGCCGCAACCTCGGACGGCGGCGCGACCGCGGGTGATGCGGATTCCGGTGGGGCAGCCGGCCGGGCCGGCGCGACGGCGGCGGGTGGCGGCGCGGGGATGGTCTCAGTGGCGACGGGCGGCACGGATGGGTCCGGTTCCCCCGGCAACAGCGCCGAGACCGCAACGACCGCGGCAACGGCCGACGCCAGCGCGAGACCGGCCAGCAACGCCAGACGGCGGTTCGCCCCCCGCGCGGCCGGCCGCGCCTTGCGGCGGGCCGGTGCCTTCCGTTTGGCCT
>JAEPNS010000008.1:15055-21091 GCA_017643325.1 Alphaproteobacteria bacterium
GTTTGCGCGCCATGCGATCCTGTTTCACCGATCCTGCCGGGACATGGTCGCAGGATTCGGGCCGGTTTATGACAGATTCGTCGTCCTGCCCCTCCAGCATGAACGCTGCAACGCCGGCAAGCTGCCATTTCCGCGCGCACGGGAGGGGCCGCATCGTCTTTGCCCGCCCGGGTTCCGCTGTTATAAGTCTCGCGCCCTGTCGGCGGCGGCGCGCGGTTGCGCGGCCGCTTCGGGAACACCGGACAATCCGCTGAAATGTTTCTGCTTATCGACAACTACGACAGCTTCACGTGGAATCTCGTCCATTTCCTGGGCGAGCTGGGCGTGACGTGCGACGTCCACCGCAACGATGCGCTGTCGGTGGACGACGTGTTTGCACGCGAGCCGGAAGCGGTTGTGATCTCGCCGGGGCCGTCCGACCCCGACCATGCGGGGATCTGCCTCGACGTCGTGGCGAAGGCGGCGGACGTCCGGATGCCGCTGCTGGGCGTGTGCCTCGGGCACCAGACCATCGGCCAGGCCTTCGGCGGCAAGATCGTCCGCGCGCCCGAGCCCATGCACGGCAAGGTCGACCGGGTCCGCCACACCGGCGCCGGGCCGTTCCGGGGCCTGCCGAACCCGCTGGAGGCGACGCGCTACCATTCGCTGGCGGTCGCAGAGGAAAGCCTCCCCAACTGCTTCGACGTGACCGCGCGGACCGACGACGGCGTGATCATGGGGCTGTCCCACAAGGAGCTCCCGATCCACGGCGTACAGTTCCACCCGGAGAGCATCGCGACGGAGGCGGGGCACGACCTGCTGGCCAACTTTATCGAACTCGCGACCGGCCGCGCCGTGAGCGACTACGGCGACGAGACCCGCGCCGGGGAGATGATGGCGCTATGAGCGCGGACATGAACGACCTGAAGCCCCTGCTCGCGCGCGTCGCCGACGGCGAGACGCTGGACGAGAACGAGGCGGAGACCGCGTTCGACATCATCATGTCGGGCAACGCGACCCCGGCCCAGATCGGTGCCTTCCTGATGGCGCTGCGCCTGCGCGGCGAGACCGTCGCGGAGATCACCGGCGCGGCCCGCACCATGCGCGCGAAGGCCACCGGCATCGAGGCGCCGGAGGGCGCCATCGACATCGTCGGCACCGGCGGCGACGGCAAGGGCACGCTCAACATCTCGACGGCCTCGGCCATCGTCACCGCGGGCTGCGGCGTGCCCGTCGCCAAGCACGGCAACCGCGCGCTGAGCTCCAAGACCGGCGCGGCAGACGTCCTCACGGCGCTGGGCATCAACGTCGACGCCGACTTCGGGCTGATCCGGGAATCCCTGTGGGAGAACAACATCGGCTTCATGATGGCCCCGCGCCACCATTCGGCGATGCGCAACGTCGCCGGCCCGCGCGTCGAGCTCGCCACGCGCACGGTCTTCAACATCCTCGGGCCGCTGTCGAACCCGTCGCTGGTGAAGCGCCAGATGACCGGCGTGTTCGCACCGCAGTGGACCGAGACGATGGCGCAGGTCCTCGGCAACCTCGGCCTCGAGCGCGCCTGGGTGGTCCACGCCCATGACGGCTCGGACGAGCTGACCACGACCGGCCCCGCAAAAGTCTCCGAGTTGAAGGACGGCAAGGTCGAGACCTACGAGGTCTCGCCCGAGGACGCCGGGCTCGCGACGTCGACGCTCGAGGACATCAAGGGTGGCGATTCCGAGTACAACGCCAGGGCGCTGCGCGGCCTGCTCGACGGCGAGGCCGGCGCGTTCCGGGACTGCGTGGTCCTGACCGTCGCGGGCTCGCTGATGATCGCGGGCAAGGCCGACGACCTGAAGGCCGGCGTCGCGACGGCGCAGGAGGCGATCGATTCCGGCGCGGCGAAGGAAACGCTGGCCCGCCTCGTCGAGATCACCAACCGGGGCGCGTGATGGGCAACGTTCTCGACAGGATCTGCGACGACAAGCGCGAACACGTCGCCGCCTGCAAGGCGAAAACACCGCTGTCGGAGCTGGAGGCCCGCGCGAAGGCCGCGGGGCCGACGCGCGGTTTCGCCCGCGCCCTGTCCGAGCGCGCCGCGGCGGGCCGGTTCGGCCTGATCGCCGAGGTCAAGAAGGCCAGCCCGAGCAAGGGGCTGATCCGGGAAGACTTCGACCCGCCGTTCATCGCCCGCGAGTACGAGGCGGGCGGCGCGGCCTGCATGTCCGTCCTGACCGACACGCCCTATTTCCAGGGCAAGGACGAGGACCTGGTCGCCGCGCGCGCGGCGGTGTCCCTGCCCGTCATCCGCAAGGACTTCATGGTCGACCCCTACCAGGTGACCGAGGCGCGCGCGCTCGGCGCGGACTGCATCCTGCTGATCATGGCCTCGCTCGACGACGGGCTGGCCGCCGAACTCGCCGCCGCCGCCCACGACTGGAAGATGGACGTGCTGGTCGAGGTGCATGACGGCGCGGAACTCGACCGGGCGCTGGAGGTCGACGGCGACCTGATCGGAATCAACAACCGCAACCTCAAGACGCTCGACGTCGATCTGGCGACGACCGAGGAACTCGCCCCGCGCGTCCCGCCGGACCGGGTGCTGGTCTGCGAGAGCGGCCTGTTCACGCCCGACGACCTGGTACGCATGTCGAAGGTCGGCGCGCGCTGCTTCCTGATCGGGGAATCGCTGATGCGCCAGGACGACATCGCCGGCGCGGTCCGCGACCTGCTCGCGCCGGGCGAGGCCGAACTTCGCGAGAGCGCTTGATGAAGTCTTACGATACAGCCGTGTTCGTCATGCCCGGACTTGGTCCGGGCATCTTTCGAAGCATCCTCATGCTGAGCCTGTCGAAGTATGAGGATGCCGCCCTCGTCCTTCGACAAGCTCAGGATGAGGGCTCAGTCGGGCAAAGAATCCCGGGGCAGGCCCGGGCATGATGCGCGGGATCGGGGGGCGAGACGACGAGCGTGGCTCAGTACTGCCGCAGCAGCCCGACGAGTTCGCCCTGCACCTCGACCTGGTCGGGTCCGAAGATGCGGGTCTCGTAGGCCGGGTTCTCGGCCTCCAGCGCGACGGAATTGTTGCGCTTGCGCAGCCGCTTGAGGGTGACTTCCTGGCCTTCGACCAGCGCGACGACGATGGAGCCGTTGTCGGCCGTGTCGGTGCGCCGGATGATCACCGTGTCGCCGTCGAGGATGCCGGCGTTGATCATCGAATCGCCCTCGACCTCGAGGCAGTAATGGTTGCCGCGGCCGAGCAGGGCCGGGGGCACCGCCACGTGCCGCGTCGGGTCGCGCAGCGCCTCGATCGGCGTACCCGCGGCGATCTTGCCGAGCAGCGGGAGCTCGATTTCCGCCGCCGCGTCGCCCGCCGGGCCGGTGATCTCGGACGGTGCCGTGATCGGCGTCGTGTCGCGCCCGCCCTTGATGACCTGCGGGGCGAAGCCGTCGGTTTTCGCGGCGGTGGATTCGTTCACGCCGGTTTCGTCCGGCAGGCGCACCACTTCCAGCGCGCGGGCCCGGTGGGCGAGGCGGCGGATGAACCCGCGCTCCTCCAGCCCGGTGATCAGGCGGTGGATTCCCGACTTGGATTTGAGGCCGAGCGCGTCCTTCATTTCGTCGAACGAGGGTGCCACCCCGGTCGCGTTCAACCGCTCGTTGATAAAGGTCAGAAGCTGGTGCTGTTTCCGCGTCAACATGCGACGATTTCCCCTGTCCGTCCTGTTGGGTGCGGCCGGTCGTTCAACCTGCGGTAATACCGCACGTCAAAGAACAAACCGCAAACATCGATGCATGTTCTAGGGATGTTCTTCTGAATCGTCAACCGGCGCGCGCCGACCGCCCCTAGGTGCGGAGCAGGCTCCCGCCCAGCCGAACGAATTCCACCGTCTCGCCCGCCTTCGCGGCGGGCGCGTGCGGGGCGCGGACGATCAGGCAATCGGATGCGGCGAGGCGGGAGAACATGGAGCTGTCCTGCTTCGCGAAGGGCGTGGCGACCAGTTGGCCATCCTTGCGGGTCAGCGTGGACCGGAGATAGTCCTCCCGGCGGTCGTTCTCGCCGAGGTCCGCGCCGAGGATTGCCGTCTCGCGGACGGGCTCGGTCTCGCCGGTGCCGAGCATCTGCGCCAGCGCCGGCTGCAGGAACAGGACGCCGCAGACCATCGAGGAGACCGGGTTGCCGGGAAAGCCGAGCATGGGCGTGTCGCCGAGGCGGCCGGACATCAGCGGTTTTCCCGGACGCATGGCGATCTGCCAGAAATCGAGCTCGAGGCCGAGGTCGCCGAGCGCGTCCTGCACCAGGTCGTGCTCGCCGACCGATGCGCCGCCGGTGGTCACCAGCATGTCCGCGCCGCGCGCGTTTTCGGCCAGCGCGCGGATAGAGTCGCGGTCGTCCACCGCGATCCCCAATGTGATCGGCTCACCGCCCGCCGCACGGATCAGGCCCTCCAACGCGAAGGTGTTGGAACTGACGATGCCCGTAGGGCCGATCTCCTCGCCCGGCAGGTGGATCTCGTCGCCGGTGGCGAGCAGCGCCACGCGGGGTTTGCGGCGCACCTGCAGCCAGGGATGGTTCATGGCTGCCGCGAGGCCGATGTCGCGCGCGGTCAGCACGGTGCCCTCGGTCAGCAGCACGTCGCCCTCGGCGAAGTCGAGCCCGGCCTTGCGCACGTAGCGCCCGGCCTTCACGCCTTCGGTCACGGTGACTGTGTCGCCGTCGCGCTCCGTGTCCTCCTGGATCACGATGGCGTCGGCGCCGCCGGGCAGGGGCGCGCCGGTGAAGATGCGAACGGCCTTGCCCGGGCCGACCGCACCGTCGAACAGCCCGCCCGCCGGGACCTCGCCGATCACTTTTAGATCGACCGGTACATTTGCGACGTCATCCGCGCGCACCGCATAGCCGTCCATGGCCGAGACGGCCAGTGGCGGCTGGGTGACCCGCGCGGCGACGTCCCCGGCCAGCACCCGCCCGTGGGCTTCGGGCAGGGAGACCTGCTCGGACGGCATCGTGGGAAGCTCGGCGAGGATGCGTTGCCGTGCCTCGGCAACCGGCATGAGGTCGCGGCTCATCGCGAGGTTCCTTCGGCGGACGGTTCCTGTGCGAACTTCTCGTGCGGGCGCACGGCAATCGCCCAGAACACCAGCGCGGCGAGAAACGCGTAGCCGAACGTGCCGATGGACAGCACGAGGTTGGCCGCCATCCCGGAGGTGTCGAGGCCGCCGTCCGCCAGCAGGGTCACGTCGATCACCTTCCAGCACACCATGATGGCGAGGAAGGTGCCGAAATTCTTCGAAAGCCGGTAGTCCGCCTGCGCCATCCGGCTCCACGCCATCGGCGCGGCGACGAGGAGCGCCAGGCCCGAGACCGTGATGTAGAAGCTCGTGACGCCGTTGGGCATGTAGGGAATGCCCGGCGCGAGCGGGGGAAGGCCCATCACCGTGCGCGCCCTTTCCGCCAGCGCGACGGCGCCCGGCGCCGCGAACGCCGCGACCACGAGCAGGATCAATGCCACGGGCCGGTTCATTCCGCCTCGTAGGTGCCCGACTTGCCGCCCGCCTTGTGCAGCAGGCGCACATCGGTGATGCGGGTGCCCCGGTCGACGGCCTTGACCATGTCGTAGACGGTCTTCTCGTCCAGCCACTTCTGGGTCTGGATGCCGACCCAGGAACCGATGGTATCGACGGCTTCCGTATTGACCTGGTTCTCGTAGGAACCCGGCGGAATCTGCCAGACTGTCCGGCCCGGATACTGCAACGCAGCCTTGATCAGTTCGTGATCGAACGCGTCCTTCGGAATGCCGAGAACCCGGATGTCACGGACGAAGGCAAACTGCTGAATCTGCGCACTGGGGATGCTGGTTGGCACCATGTAAACGTCCATCTGGCCGTCAAGGAAGGCGACCTCGGCAGAGGACCAGTCGTAGCGCATGGCCTCGTAGCCTGCATCCGGCTTCAGCCCCGTCACGGCCTCCACCACGTCGGTCATGACCTTGGTCGCGGCACCTGCGGGCGGGCCGAGGAACACCTTCCGGCCCTTGATGTCAGCCAGCGTCTCGATCCCGGAATCGGCGAAGG
>JAEPNS010000090.1 GCA_017643325.1 Alphaproteobacteria bacterium
CCGACATGCCGTCCAAGGCGATTACCGACGATTCCTTCGAAACGGACGTCCTGCAGTCCGACAAACCCGTTCTCGTGGACTTCTGGGCCGAGTGGTGTGGACCGTGCAAGCAGATTGGCCCGACCCTCGAGGAACTCGCCGACGACAAGGATGGTGACATTGTCGTGGCCAAGCTCAACATCGACGACAACCCGATGACCCCGTCCAAGTACGGTGTACGTGGCATCCCCACGCTGCTTTTGTTCAAGGACGGCCAGGTCGCGTCGATGAAGGTGGGCAGCCTGCCGAAGAGCCAGATCTACGATTGGGTGGACTCGGTCCTCTAGACCGCCATTGGCGAAATCGGATGAGCCCCGCCCGCGTGCGGGGCTTTTTCGTGTGCCGATCGCCGGCTAGCCGGCCTTTGCCTGTCGGTAGCGCTCCATGATCTGGCGGCCACTCTCGTCATACATGAACGACAACAGCACATAGCGGCTGCCCTTGGTGACGTCGGTTGCCTCGTGCAGCAAGTCGCAGGAAAAGATCGCGGCCTCGCCTGTGCGTGGCCGGTAGCTCGCCATGTCGTACTCGGGGAAGCGCAATTCTCCGCCCTCATGCCCCTCGCTGTTCAGGTTCAGGGTCATGGCGAAGCGGCGGTGCGCGGTGCCCATCGACGTGTTGTCGCGGTGCGGGCGGAAGAAGCCGCCCGGATCGGCGTCATAGCGCACGATCTTGAACTCCTCGACGTATCGAATCGGGCAATGAAAGGCACGACGAATTTCCGGGAGCACCCGCCGCTCGATTCGGCTGCCAATCGCTTCCAGCAGGTCCTTGTCCACGACATGGTGATCGCGTCTGCGCTTATTCTGGCCGCTGGTGTCGTGAACCATCTTGCCGTCGCTCATGCGCAACGTGCCCGACGGTTCGTTGCCGCGTGTCTCGAATTGCTCGATCAGCCATTCGCAGAAGCCGGGCGAAAAGACGTCTGGCAACACCAGGATCGGCGGATGGTAGGGGGCGTCGAACGCCGCCGGTCGTCCGATCTCCGCAACAATGGCAGCGGCGCGCTTTGCGATGGGCGTATCGCCGGGCCGGAGGACATCCCGCACCCTCTGGTCCGGGCCGCATACGAAGCCGACCAGCTTTCCCCGTGCCCCGAATTGCGTGGCGACCTTCTTGTCCGCGTCCGACAAAACAAAGAAGTCCGGCTTGTGCGTGTTCGCGAGTTTCTGGACCAGCGGCATGGGGTCCGCGCAGATCGCGAAGACATGTGCGCCGGTATCTGCCATCTCGGGCGCGGCGGCGACCAGCGCCTGGAATTCGGCGAGCGCGCCCGGGTCTTTCTGGGTTGGGAACAGCAGGACGAATACGGGGCCCCCGCGGGACTTGTCCGCCAGATTGATGACGACATCGCGCTGATCGGGCAGAAAGAAATTGGGGATACGGTCACCGCGTTCGAGCAGGTCTTCGAGCTTTGGCGTCATGTTCCGGCTCCTCAATGTGCACAGTAATGCGCGCCGTCCAAACGGTCCAACCATAGTGTGCCGTCTTGTGCGTTCGCCTTGAGGGCTGCGGCCAGAAGCAGATGCGATCCTGCCAACAGGACCCGCGACGGCGCCGGATCGTGTGCACCAATTCCGGCAAGCGCCTCCTCGATGCTGTTTGCAGCATGAGCATCGATTCCGGCCGCCCGCGCGCGCGCAACCATTTCTTCGGCCGGGCGTGCTCGTGCCTCTCCTGTGAGCGAAACGGCGGTCGCCGTCGAAACGAGCCCCGCGAAGGGCTCCAGAAAACCGTCCAGGTCCTTGTCTGCCAGCAGGGAGAAGACGAGATGAATGGGGCGCGGGTCGCGCTCGCTGGTGTTTCGAAGCGTTTCCGCGACCGCTTGTGCGCCAAGCGGGTTGTGGGCGGCGTCGAGCCACAACTCCCAGCCTTGCGGCAACATCGCCGGAAGCGGACCTCGCTGAACCCACTCCATCCGACCCGGCCACGTTACGTTTCGTATGCCGATTGATACCGCGTCGCGGGTCACGCCCGGAAAGCCGCAGATTTCCAGACACGCGACTGCGGCGGCGGCATTTTCCAGCTGATGCCGCCCGGGCAATCCCGGTGGCGGCAGCGGCCAGACAACATCGGCGCGCCGGTAGGTTCCGCCACCGCTATCGTCGGTCTCGACAGTCCACTCCAGGCCCGCACGGAAAAGGAGCGCGCCGATCTCGCGCGCTGCCTCGGTCACGACGTCCATCGCGGCCTGCTCCTGGAAGGCCACGATCGACGGCGTTCCGGATTTCTGGATGGCCGCCTTTTCCCCGGCGATTGCCGCGAGCGTGCTGCCCAGAAAGTCCATGTGGTCGTACCCGATGCGGGTAATCACGGTCGCGGCCGGATGCGGGACGACATTGGTCGCGTCCAGGCGTCCGCCGAGGCCCGTTTCCAGAATGGCCACGTCGGCAGGTGTGCGTGCCATGGCGAGAAATGCGGCGGCAGTTGTGATCTCGAATTCCGTGGCGGGTTTACCGTCGTTTCGTTGTTCGACTTCACGGAAGAGATCCAGCAGCTCGCCGTCGCTCAGGTCCTGTCCCGCGACATGGTATCGCTCGGCAAACCGCAGGATATGCGGCGACGTGTAGGCGCTGACGGTCTTATCCGAGATCTCAAGACCGGCTGCGAGAAACGCTGCGACCGAGCCCTTGCCGTTCGTCCCGGCGATATGGATCACCGGGGGGAGTGCCAGGTGCGGGTCGCCGAGGTCCGAGAGCAGGCGATGCATCCTGTCCAGAGAGAGGTCAATTCGCTGAGGATGGTAACGCCTGAAACGGTCGAGAATACGCTGAATCTCGTCCTCGGCGCCTGGCTCCGCGATCGTTTCGGGCGCCCCCCGGTCAACTGCCATCGTTGGTGCCGTCGCGCTCGTTCTTTCCTTGCGGAGGAGGTATGGCGGGGACCGGCGCCTGTGTCTCGATGCCGGTTTTGCGCAACAGGCCGAGGATTGTGGCGAGTTGCTTGCGCAACTCGCTGCGCGGAACGACCATGTCGACCTGGCCGTGTTCCTGGAGGTGTTCGGCCGTCTGAAAACCTTCCGGGAGTTCTTCGCGGACCGTGTCCTGGATAACACGCTTGCCTGCGAACCCGATCGTTGCGCCGGGCTCGGCGATCTGGATATCGCCGAGCATCGCGAATGATGCAGAAACCCCGCCGGTGGTCGGGTCGGTGAGGATGACGATATAGGGCAGCCCCGCCTCGCGCACGCGCTCGACCGCAATCACGCTGCGCGGCATCTGCACCAGACTGAGCATGCCCTCCTGCATGCGCGCCCCGCCCGACGCCGGAATCGCGATCAGGGCGGCCTCCTTCTCGACCGCAGCGTCCGCGGCGGCGAGCAGCCCGGCACCCACCGCCTGGCCCATCGAGCCGCCCATGAAGCCGAAATCGAAGGCGGCGACCACGACGGGTTGTCCGCCGATCGTGCCGTGCGCGACCACGATTGCCTCGCGCTCGCCCGACTTGTTCTGGGCGTCGCGCAGCCGGTCCGTGTAGCGCCGGCTGTCACGGAATTTCAGGGGGTCCGGTGTAACCGCGGGGACGGCGACCCGCTTGAACGCCGCGTCGTCGAAAAGTTGTTCGAGGCGCTGTGTTGCACTGAGCCGCATATGGTGCCCGCAGGCGTGACAGACGTTGAGGTTTTCCTCAAGTTCCCGGTGGAACAGCATCTGCTCGCAGGATGGGCACTTTTGCCAGAGGTTGTCCGGGACGTCGTTGCCGCCGACAAGTGCGCGGATTTTCGGTCGGACGAATTCGGTGAGCCAGCTCATCGCGTGACGCTACTCGGCCGCCTGTCGCCTGGCCGCGTGCACGCCCTTGGCCAGCGCGGCTGCGAACGAGAGCACCTTCTCGACGAGATCGGGCGTCGCCTTGCCGTCGCCGTCGAGATTGTCGGCAATGGTCTGTACGATGGCGGAGCCGACCACGGCGGCGTCGGCCACCTCGGCGACGGCACCCGCCTGTTCCGGCGTCTTGATGCCGAAGCCGACCGCCACGGGCAGGTCGGTGTGGCGCTGCAGGCGCATGACTGCCGAATGGATACTGTCGGTCTCGGCCGACTTGGTCCCGGTGATGCCCGCAACCGCCACGTAGTAGACGAAGCCGGACGTGTTCGCGAGGACGGCCGGGAGACGCGCGTCGTCGGTCGTCGGCGTGGCGAGCCGGATGAAGTGCATCCCGGCCTCGAGCGCGGGCAGGCAGAGCTCGGTATCTTCCTCGGGCGGCAGGTCGACCACGATCAGACCGTCGACGCCCGCTTCGCGGGCGTCAGCCAGGAAACGCTCGACGCCATAGATATAGATCGGGTTGTAATAGCCCATCAGGATAATGGGTGTGTCGGCGTCGCCCTCCCTGAACGTGCGGACCATGTTCAGTGTATTCGAGACCCGTGCGCCGCCGGCCTTGGCGCGCAGCCCGGCCGCCTGGATTGCCGGGCCGTCGGCCATCGGATCCGAATACATCACGCCGAGCTCGATGATGTCGGCGCCGGCCGCGGGCAGGCCCTTGAGGATCTCCAGGCTGGTCGCGGTGTCGGGGTCGGAGGCCATGATGAAGGGCACGAACGCGGCCCGGCCCTCCTCGCGCAATGCCGCGAAGCGTGCTTCGATCCGTCCGCTGGTCTCGCCGGTTGTCACAGCTCGACCCCCAGCGCTTCGGCGACCGTGAACACATCCTTGTCGCCGCGTCCGCACATGTTCATGACCATCAGGTGGTCGGACGGCAGGTCCGGCGCGATCTTCGCGACATGGGCGAGCGCATGAGACGGCTCGAGCGCGGGAATGATGCCTTCCAGTCGCGAGCAGAGCTGGAAGGCTTCGAGCGCCTCGCCATCGGTGATCGACACATACTCGACGCGGCCGCTGTCGTTGAGCCAGGCGTGTTCCGGGCCGATACCCGGATAGTCGAGTCCTGCCGAGATCGAATGGGCGTCGTTGATCTGTCCGTCGTCGTCCTGCAGCAGGTACGTGCGGTTGCCATGCAACACGCCGGGGGTGCCACCGGTGAGGGAGGCGGCGTGTTCGCCGGTCTCGATCCCATGTCCCGCGGCTTCGACCCCGATGATCCGCACATCCGGGTCATCCAGAAATGGGTGGAACAGGCCCATCGCGTTCGAGCCGCCGCCAATGCAAGCGACCAGCGAATCGGGAAGCCGGCCTTCGGCGGCCTGCATCTGCTCGCGCGTCTCGCTGCCGATCACCGACTGGAAGTCGCGGACCATGGCCGGATACGGGTGCGGTCCGGCGACGGTCCCGATCAGGTAGTAGGTGTCCTCGACATTCGACACCCAGTCGCGCAGGGCGTCGTTCATTGCGTCCTTCAGTGTCGCCGTGCCGCTCGTGACGGGGACCACCTCGGCGCCGAGCAGTTTCATGCGGAACACGTTGGGTGCCTGCCGCTCGATGTCGGTCGCACCCATGTAGACGACGCATTGAAGCCCGAACCGCGCGCAGACGGTTGCCGTCGCGACGCCGTGCTGGCCCGCGCCGGTCTCCGCGATAATCCGCTTCTTTCCCATGCGGCGCGCCAGCAGGATCTGGCCCATGCAGTTGTTGATCTTGTGGGCGCCTGTATGGTTCAGCTCGTCGCGCTTGAAGTAGATCTTGGCGCCGCCGAAATGTTCGGTGAGCCGCTCGGCGAAATAGAGCGGGCTCGGTCGTCCGACATAATGGGCGAGATAGTCGTCCAGCTCGGCCTGGAAGGACGGGTCGGCCCTGGCCGCGTCATAGGCCTTCTCGACCTCGAGAATCAGCGGCATCAGGGTCTCGGCGACATACCGCCCGCCGAAAATGCCGAAATGCCCGTGGTCGTCGGGCCCGGAGCGGAAACTGTTCGATAGATCGTTCATGGTCGAGCCGCGTTCTAGAGCACGGCAGGTCGGGTGTCCACAACCTGCGGGCCTTCCGGGCGGCCTAGAAGATCGGCGCCAGCGACACGACGTAGATGCTGCCCGCCGTTGCGAGATATCCGATGACCGCGAGTACCCCGTCATGGGCCACGAGCGCCAGCGAAAAGGCGGTGATGGCCGCGGCCGGAGCTGCGACCGCGAACGGCACGGCCTCGAGCGGGGGCATTGCAAGCGCGAGCGCGACACAGGCCGCAGCCACGACGTAGGCGGCGGGGCCATCGGTTAGGACGGTGAGGCGCGGCTTGATGACCTTGTCCACCCAGCGGGCAGGTGACTCCAGCTTCTCGGCCGCCTTTCTGAGCTTGTTGTCGTCGACGGAACGGTCCGTCAGGACGTCCGGCAACCAGAAATGGTTCCGGCCGATCAGCAACTGGCCTGCCGTCAGGAGGATGATGAATGCGAAAACGGTCGGCACGCCAGGGATCCCGCCGAGCGGCGACATCACGATGAGCCCGCAGATCAGAAGGAAGGGCGCGAACGAGCGCTGGCCAACCGCGTCCTGCACGTCGCCCACCGACACTTCTTCTTCACGGTCGGCAAGGTCGCGCAGTGTGTCGACCACGTCCTCGAGATTTTCAGTGCTGTCGTTGTCGGCGGACATCGCATAACCCCGGGGAGGGAACGCGCGCGGCGCTAAAGCGTTCCGGTCGCTTCAAGAAAGGCCCTGATTCTGGCGGGGTCCTTGCGGCCCGGCGCGCTCTCGACACCGGATGACACGTCGACAATCGCCGCGCCGGATTCGCGCACGGATTCGGCGACGTTGTCGGGGTCGAGACCGCCGGCGAGCATCCATGGTACGGGGAATGTCAGGTCCGACAGCAGGGTCCAGTCAAACGTGAGCGCGTTGCCGCCGGGCAGCGCGCCGGCGAGGTCGGCCGGCGCCTTGGCGTCGAACATCAGCCAGTCAACCGAGCCGATGTAGGCGTCGGCAGCGTCGATATCGTCGCGCGTGGACACCTTGATCGCCTTCATCACGGGCAGGCCGGTGCGCGCACGCAATGCCTGGCAGCGCTCCGGCGGCTCGCTCCCGTGGAGCTGGATCATGTCGAGGCTGACGGCGTCGAGGACCGCATCGATGAAGTCATCATCGGGGTCGACGAACAGGCCGACCTTCGTGATCCCGTCGGGCACAAGCGCCGCGAGGTCCGCCGCGGCAGCGGGGTCCAGCGAGCGTGGACTCGGCGGATAGAACACCAGCCCGACAAAACGTGCACCGGCCGCGACAGCGGTGCGCATTGCCGTCGCGTCGTTGATGCCGCAGATCTTGGCGTCGACCACTATGCCAGCTCTTTGGAGATCCGCGCCGCGGCCGCTGCGGGATCGTCGGCGCCCGTGATCGGTCGGCCGATCACCAGCACGTCCGCACCCCGGTCCCGCGCCTCGCGCGGCGTGGTGATCCTCTTCTGGTCGCCCGAGACCGCCCAGTCCGGGCGGATTCCCGGCACGATGAGCTTGAAGTCGGGCCCGCAGGCTGCCCGGATCGGCCCGATCTCGGCGGGCGAACAGACGACGCCGTCGAGTCCATGGTCCCGCGACAGGGCAGCCAGCCGGACAACCTGTTCCTCCGCGGGGGCCGCTTGGCCGACGGCTCGGAGATCCCCGTCGTCCATGCTCGTCAGGACGGTGACCGCGATGACAAGCGGCCGTGCCGGGCCGCCGGCCTGCTCGGCCGCGTTGCGCGCCGCGTCGAGCATCGCCGGGCCGCCCGACGCATGCACATTGACGATGGCCGCACCAAGCCCGGCGACCGCGCGAACCGCGCCGGCAACCGTGTTCGGGATGTCGTGGAACTTGAGGTCCAGGAAGATCGGGAGGCCCGTGTCGACAATCGTTCGCACACCGTCTGCGCCGTTGGCCGAGAAGAATTCCAGCCCCGTCTTCACGCCGCCGACATGGCCCCTCACGGCCTCGCACCACCTAAGCGCAAGGTCGAGATCGGGCGTGTCGAGGGCGACGAAAACGGGATTGTCGGGGAGCTTCGGCGTATCGGTCATGACGCGCCGCTTCTAGCAGAGGCGCTCGCGGGAGCAAACACTTGCCGAAATGGGGATCACCCCAGCGACGTCATCCCGTCGCGCACGCGCAGGACCTCGGTGAGCGCCAGGAACAGATGATAGAAGCTCGACGCCGGCGCGGTTTCCGCGAAGCCTTGTCCGTCCTTGTCCAGGTGATCCTGCCAGTTGCCGTGGCCGACGGCGAGGTAAAGCGTGAACAGGCGGTCCAGCAGTTCCTCGAGCCGTGCGGCGGCCTGTGCGTCGCCGTGGAACTCCATCCGGGCGACCTGCGCCTTGATGGCTTCGGCCTGGACCCACAGGCGCTTGTTCTCGTCGAGGGACGTGCCGTGGCGCAGCACCGAATCGAAGGCGAGCCCCGATGCCGGGCCGGGCTCATGGTCGGTGCCGTGGGTTTCCGCAAACCGGTAGAGGGCCTCGGCCTCAAGTTCCACGTCCGCGCCGCCGGCACGGGCATACTGGTGGAGCAGCCACACCCACTCATGGTGATGTCCCGGCTCCACCGTCTTTCCCATGGTGCCGGGGGCGGGCGACCAGTCGGCCTCGAAGAACTCGCCGAGGGCGCCGTGGTCCGGCTGGAAAAACCGCGCGCGGAACAGTCCGAACAGGTCGTCCGCACGACGCAGCCAGATGCCTTCTCCCGTCGCGTCATACCAGGCGAGCAGGGCCTCTAGCAGGTGCATGTGGGGGTTCTGGCGGCGGGGAAGGTCGCGGGCGAGGTTCTCGTGGTATCCGCCGTGATCCAGATCACCGAGTGCGTCGTCGAGGTAGGACAGCGTGCGCTCGGCCCATTCCGCAGCAGCCTCGTCGCCGCTGGCACGGAAGTACCAGGCGAAGGCGAAGATCGCGAACGCCTGTTCATAGGACTCGATCCGGGTGTCGGCGTGGGCACCGTTCCGCTCCGCGGCGAATATGAAGCCGCCATCCTCGCGCCAGTACTGGCGTGTCAGGAAGTCGAACCCGTGACGCGCGCAGTCCAGTGCGGTGGGGCCGCCTTCCGGTGGCGTCCAGCCGAGCAGGTGGGCGTGGCTGTAGACGTACACCTGTCGCGCCTGAACACGCAGCCGTTTGGGGGTGTCGAGCACGGGGCGGCCGTCGAGGGTCAGTTTCTCGACAAACCCGCCCGCATCGCTATCCAGCCCGGCATGGGACCAGAGTGGAAGTGCCTGACGGCACAGCCAGTCACGGATATGGGCGGCATCGATCATGATGCGGGTGCTTTTGCCATCAGAAGCTCGGCGGCCGCCAGGTCCTCGATCGCTGTGCCGACCGACTTGAAGAGCGTGATTTCGTCATCGTCGCGGCGGCCGGGATGTTCGCCCCGGCAGAGGTCGACGAGATCGGCGGCGATGTCCGCCTCGCTCAGGACACCGGCGGCGAGCGGAGCCGCGATGTCGCCCGCCTCCTTGCACGCACCCGCGCGGGTGTCGACGAACACCGTGGCGCGCCGCACGGCGTCGTCATCGGCCTCGCGCATGTCGGGCCGGAAACCTCCCACGAGGTCGACATGGATACCCTCCGGCAGCCAGCTACCCTGAAAAACAGGTGTTTGCGACGTCGTCGCGCAACTCAGGATGTCGGCGTCTGAGACGGCCGCGGGCAGGTCCGAGACAACCTCTGCCGCGAGCCCCAGGGTGGCGATGTCTGCAGCCAGGCGCTGCGCCTTTCGCGCGTTCCTGCCCCATATCCCGACCCTTTCGATCGGCCGGACGGCGGCATGCGCGGCGACCAGCTCCGGTGCGAGGCGCCCGGTGCCGATCACGACAAGCGTTCGCGCGTTGTCGCGCGCCAGGTAGGACGCGGCGAGCGCGGACGCTGCGGCGGTGCGCCGCGCGGTCAGTGACGGTCCGTCGATCTGGGCGACGGGGGTTCCGGTCCGGCCATCGAGCAGCAGGTACACCCCCTGTACGGACGGCATGCCGTGCTCGGCGTTGTCCGGGTGCACGGTGACCGACTTGATCCCGATATGGCGCGGTGGGGCGCTTTCGTCCCACGCGGGCATCAGCAGCAACGTCGCGTCGTGCCGGTCGCCGCCGAGCGGGATCGAATGATGGTGGCGCAGCGGAACCGTCACGTCGCTGCGGAAGGCGTCGCGCAGGGCGCCGACCAGCATCGCCGGGTCGAGTGCCGCGTCCACGGCTTCGGCATCAAACGTCTGCAAGCGCGGACTATTCCGGGAGGGCCGGCGGGCGGGCGGTCGGCGTGGCTGAGGTCTCTTCGAGCCGCCCCTGCATTGTCCGGACCCTGCTCTCGAGTTCGCGGATGCGCGCCTTGCGTTCGCGCGCGATCCGGCGCGTCGTGCCCGCGGACATCCAGGCGAAAAGGCCGCCGA
>JAEPNS010000091.1 GCA_017643325.1 Alphaproteobacteria bacterium
GCGAGGAACGGAACACGTTGAAACCGGGCCCTGGAACCGCTCGCGGATGCCCGACGGATCAAGCCTGATTTCGTGCCATCCAGTCATCGACCGCGGCAATCCAGATCCCATCAGGTTCGCCGCACGCGTAGGACGCGCCGAGATGGTCGCACCCCTCCAGCAAAAGGGTTTCGACGTCCGCACCCGCGTTTCGGTAAACCGTTACCATGCGCTCCGCCTGCGAAATCAGATGCGGGAAATCGGAATCGCCCCATGAGATGAGCGCCGGTGGTGTACGCGCGATGGTATGTTCCGGGCTCGCATCACGTTCATTCGACGGATCGTCGCCGAGGAACCGGGGCCGCATTGGCATCCCGTTGCCTTCCGTGAAATCGTAGACACCGGATACCGGGACAGCGCCGCAAATCACGTCGGGCGGAACTCCCGCATCTGCCTGCCAGTCTTCGCGCACCGCAAGCCACATCGCATAGTGTCCACCCGCCGAATGACCGCCAACGACGATCCGGTCGGGATCGCCGCCGTGTTCGGCAATATTCCCGTAAATCCAGCCGATCGCGTATGCGGCATCCTCGACGCCCGTCGGCCAGGTGACTCGCGGTGCGAGACGGTAGCCGACAGATACAAATGTGATCCCGCGCGCATTTGCTGCGGGCGCCATGAAGGCCATCCATTCCTTGTAGCCATTCGTCCACCCGCCCCCATGCATGAAGGCAAGCACGCGGCCGTCCGGTTTCTCTGCCGGGAATACCGCGACCTCCTGATACGGGTCGTCGCCATAGGCGAAAACTTCACCTTCGACGCCTGCACCCAGCTCCTGGCAGCGAACATGATACTTTCCGCCAATCTCGGACAAGGGCTCCTGCTCCGGATAGCTATCGATGTCGCGGAGAGTCATCCTAGCGCGCCTCGCGTTCGACGATCATGTTCTCGTCAACGATCTTTCCACGCTCAATGACGACCTCGTTGTCCAGGATGACCGTGCAGTCGCGCATCGGTACGTCGTAATGCCCGTTGGTGCTGCGTGTGCCGCCCCCTTGGGTGTTGGGTCCGGTCGAGAAGAGGAAATTCCCGGGAAATGCGCGCGTCGCCGCGTGCGAGCGTTCCGGGTTATCGCCATGCAGCGCAATGTTGTACCAGCGCGCCTGGGGATTCATGCCCCACCCGAGATGCGACACAGCATAGGGATCGAGATCGTCCTCAGACACCTTGTTGTCGTCGAGCCAGTCCTGCATCAGTTTCGCGTCGAGGCCGCCTTCAACCTTGCGGATGAAGCCGTCGCGGATTTCCAGCCGCACCTCGTCCACCACGTAGCGGCAGTATGGCAGGATCACGATGTCGCCCGGCGCGATCACGACCATGCCGTTGGCCGATCCTTCGTCCGGGAAGGTGTGGATATGACCGACACCCCACTGGTCGAAATGCCCGGGCTCGTCCGAGTATCCCCACTGGCTCATGACCGGGAAATCGCCGCGCGTGTAGGTGAGATCTGTCCCGGCGTCGCTAAGGACCCGCACTTCCCTGGTCGCCGTGTAGCGCTCATGTGCATATTTCACGGCCTCCTTGAGGCCTTTCGGCGACAGAAGGACCTCTAGGTCGTCCGGGGCGTCGATAATCATGAGAAATCGGGTGCCGGTTCCCATGACCTCGCGCAGCCAACTCGTGAACAACGGGATATGCAGGGCCACGACAATGTCGGCCGCCTTCAGAGCATCGAGCATGCCGTTGGTCTTGCCGATCGTATCCACGCCCACCTTGGTCCAGGAGGGGGTCATGTTGACGCGCATTTCGTAACAGTTCGCGCCGAGCTCTTCTGCCGCTGCAAACGCCGCCTGAACGTATTCCGGACGCGTTGTGACGTCGGACAGGAGCGCCATCGTTTCTCCCTCGGACACCTTCGACATGGTGAACTGCTTCAAGAACAGCGCCGTCAACTTGCCCGGGTTCATCTCCTGGTGACGTACGGCTGCGGGGACGCGCATGGCCCTCTCCTTCGTGGCGAAATGTGCGATTTCGGTTGTGGTCTCGAATGCTAGCGAATATGGTCGGCGTGTCAATAACGAATGACGGTCGTTTTATGGCCCAGGTCAAGAAAGACGAGATCCGCGACAGAATTCTGGCGTCGGCCGAGTCCCTGTTCGCCGAACATGGCTATGTCGACACAACCATGGCTTCGATTGCGAAATTGGCCGATGTTTCGAAATCGAACATTTATGTCTATTTCGGCTCGAAGCTGGAGATCCTATGGGCGATTTCGGACCCGTGGCTGCGCGAACGCTTCGACGCGCTGGAGTCGGAGATAGCCGAACTGCCTGACTCCCAGTCAAGAATCGAACGTCTGTTCGAGGCGCTATGGATCGACCTCCCTGCCGAACGCAACGGGTTCGCCAACAACATGATGCAGGCGTTGTCGACGACCGATGATTCGGACGGATACAGCCGCGATTTGCTGGCCTATTGCGAGACGCGAATCTCCACGCTTCTGTCGCGCAGCCTTCCGGCCGTTCCCCTGGACGTGCAGGCCATCTCCCATATCGCCCTGATGGCGTTCGACGGTTTTGCAATCGGACAACGCTTGTCCGGTGGACCGGATATCGCCCGCAACTCGGTGCGCGCATTCGCAAATCTGCTGCATTCGGACGTACAATCCATGCACTGAACTGTCCGGAGCCGGCCCATGTACATCGACCCGCAAATTAAGTCCTTTCTCGACGACCTGGCTTCATTCGAGGCACCGCACCCCGTCGACGCGGGTCTCGAAGCCACCCGCGAGGGGTTCAGCGAGCTGTGGAAGAACATCAACCCGCCGGTCCGCGACCTCGCCAGCATCGAGGATGTGAACATCGAGGGCCCGGACGGGGAAATTCGCCTTCGGGTATACACCCCCCGCGGGGACGGCCCCTTCCCTGTTCTCGCCTATTTTCATGGCGGGGGCTGCTGCATGATGGCGCCGGAGGACTACGAAGGCGCGAGCTCCGTGATCGCGGAGGATGCCATGTGCATCGTCGTCGTCCCGGCCTATCGCCGCGCTCCGGAACACCCGTTCCCCGCTCCCCTGGAGGATTGCTTTGCAACATACGCATGGTTGCGGGGGAATGCCGGACAACTGGGCGGTGACCCGGACCGCGTCGCTATCGGAGGCGACAGCGGCGGCGGATACCTGGCAGCGGCTGTGGCGCAGGAAGCCAAGCGCGAGGGCGCGCGCCAGCCGGATCTGCAGCTCCTGATCTATCCGATGACCGACATGGGCGGCCTGCCGGCGAGCCGCATCGAGGAAACGCTGTTCCTCGACGACCGCACCCTGCAATGGGTCATCGGGATGCATGTGGGCGAAAACCGCCTCGACCCGCGTGCATCACCGATACTGGAACCGGACGTCTCCGGACTCGCACCGACAGTCATGATCGCCGCCCAGATCGACCCGTTGCGCGACGAGGGCAAGGCGTATGCGTCCAAGCTCAGGAAGGCAGGAGTTCCCGTGCAGTACCACCTCTACGACGGGGTCGTGCACGGCTTCTTCAACATGGGCGCGTTCTGCGACCAGGGCAATGCGGCCATCGCCCAGGCCGTGGCGGCGCTCAGGTCAGCCTTCGCGAAAGGCTAGTCGACCTCGGAATCGAATGTGATTCCGATCTTGGCCATCTCTTCGAGCACCTGCGGACCATATTTCTCGGCCAGCGCCTCTCCCGTTTCCGGCGGATACGTGATGTCGTTGAAGTCGTCGCCGCCATCCTTGCACAGGATCACCGCCTGGAGATAACCGACCTCGTCGGACACGTTTTCAAACCGACGGTGGCACCCCATCGGTACGGCGATCGTGTCATAGAGACCGAGCACGACCTCGTTCTCGCCCTCGTTGCCCCACTCGATCTTGAAGGCACCTTTCAGCACCGTGAAGATCTCATGGGTATTGTGATGCGCGTGCAGCGGAGGGCCTTCGCCGGGCTGGCACTCGGCCACAAGCATCGCGATACCCTCATTCACCTCGATCGGCGGATTGGCCCATGGCCCATTGTCCTCTTTGGGGGACAAAACGGGATAAAGCTTCGGTGCAGTGATCGCCTCGATCGCTTCGGGTGGAAGGGCATCGGGCTTCTGCTGCTGCATGGGCTCGAGCGCATCGAACCGCGAAACGCGGCGCTCCATCTCCTCAGGCGTTACGTTCATGACTTTCATCCCGAATCCTCCTTGGCTCTATTGCGCCGCCGTTTGGTTTTCACCCGTCTGTGCCGCAAATATGGATGTGTAGCCGCCGGACCAGTCGGGCGGCAGCAGGCAGGGCCGCGGGTCATGCCGGGCCCAGCGAGCACGTGATCCGCGGACGACTTCATAGGCGTGTTCCGACGGATCGGGATGCGCCGTGTAGGCGAACGCATCACCGGCCGCGTAGGCATGCAGCAACAGGGGACGACCGTTGGCACGCCTGCTCGGTGGCGAAGAGTGCACCGTGCGGCAATTGTGGATGGTGATCGACCCCGCGGGACCGGTCAGTTCGACCGCCCCAGATATATCGAGCTTCTCCGCATCTGCATCCGAAAGGCTTCCGGTCCAGTTGCCCGCAGCATCGTACTGGTCGAACAAGGGACCGTCGTGGCTGCCCGGCAGCACCGTGAGCGGCCCGTCATCGGGGCCCGTGTCGCGCAGGTAGATACCCACGGTCAGCGGGGAATAGTTCGTATGCGGATAGAACTGGATGTCCTGATGCCAGGCCACCGTGTCATCTCCGCCATGCCACTTAAAGTTCAGCTTCGAATGATGATAGACGACATCCGGTCCGATCAGGTCGGAAACGATATCGGCAATCACACCGGTCGCCACGTCCCAGTAAAGGGGGTGCTGTTCGTCCGGCCGCTTGATCCGCCGGACCATCGGCCGGTCAGAACAGTGCGCTGGCGCAAGGTCGAATGTCGTGTCCGATTGGCTCTGGGAGCGGCTGCGCGCCACAAACTCATCCGTAATATCGTTGAGCCGCTCCACGGTCGCGGCGTCGATCACCTTCTCGACCAATAGAAACCCGTCCGCGTGGTAGGCCTCGCGTTGTTCCTTCGACAGTCTTTTCAATGGCGTGTCGGGCGCATCAGACACCGGCATGGCGTTTTCTCCCGGAACCCGTTTTACGAAACACGTAAGAACCGTATCGGAAGTTTAGCCCAACCTCGACCCGTGCGCACTCCGCGGTCAGCCGTTGCGCAAGTTCATGGTTCGATGGAACGTCCGCATCATGGCAATCACGGTCTTGGGGAGCGCGGGGTCCAGCGCCCCGTCCAGCGCTTCGGCCGTCAACGCAAAAGCCCCGATGGCTTCATCGTCCTGCGGGGAAACATCCTCGAAACCCATCGACCATTCCGGCAGGATACGGTCGCTGATCTCGCCCGAGTCAAGAACGAGCAGGCCGCGGTGGCGCGGGTCGGCAGCAATGCGGTCGTAGAGGCCATCGAGCGCCTCCGAGCCGCCCTCGATGTACTGGATGAAATTGCCGTCGTAGTAGAGCAGCATGCCCGTCACGCCGACGGACGCGTTGTTCCTTCGCGAAATGCGCAGGAGCTCATCCAGCTGCTCAGGGTTGAACGGCACAATCGCCGAACTGGCGTAAAGGATGTAGCGCATGCCTGGAAATCACCCCTCGTCTGCGCATTCCGGAATTCCTGCCGCAATGGTCAACTGCAGAGCCCCAGACCCGAATGCCCATGAAACCAAACGGCTCCATATCTGACGAGTTCCCCCGTCGCGTTCAACATATATTCCCGACCGGAAACAGACCTCAAACGGTAGGGGTGCCGATCCTGCCGGTTACCGACGCGGTTCTACAGGCATGGGCCGGTTTTCCCGAATGGATCTGGCGATCGCGTCGAGGACAGCAACATTGTGGACCATGTCGTCCATCGAAATCGGATAGGGCGCGTGTCCCGTCACCGCGTCCGCGAAGGCCTCATTGTTCGCACGCACGAGATCGACAGCATCGAACTCATGGTGTTGGGGTTCACACCCGCGCCGGCGGACCACCAGCTTTGTCTCGTCTGTCCGCCGCGCCCAGCCTTCCGACGCAAAGAGGTGAAAGTAACGTTGCTCGGCCGTTGCCATCACATCCCCGATATACGCGCTCGTACCGCTTTCGAAGGTCAGCAGCGCCGATGCCGTATCGTTCTCGAAAACGTGGCTGGCAATCCGGGCATAGACCTCGCGCACGGGACCGAGCATCCAGATGTAGAGGTCTATCAGGTGAGTGCCGGTATGATGGATTCCGCCCGCTGGCGCTTCATCTGCCGATTTTCGCCAGCTGGTCACATTCAACAGGACGTCGTGGCTCACGTTGCCCTCGCCATGCAACGGCGCGCCCAATTCGCCTGCGTCCAGCATGTCCTTCATGCGCAGGTGCGGAGGTGCAAACCGCTGGATCAGGCCTATTCCGAGCTGGACATCCGCATCACGAACGGCGTCCACCTGCCGGCGGGCATCATCCACTGACATCGCGAACGGTTTTTCGGTGAACACATGCTTGCCGGCTTGCGCGCAGGCGATGATTTGCTCCGTATGCAACGAATGCGGTGTTGCGAGTATCAGGGCATCCACATTCTCGTCGCAAAGGGCGTCGTCCAGCCCTGTCGAGTATGTCAGCCCCCTGTCTTCGGCGAACGGGCGCGCCGTACCTTCGTCGGGATCCACTGCCCGTATCACCCGCGCCTTGTCACTGTGTTCCAGGGAACGGACATGCTCCCTGCCCCACCAGCCAAGGCCCGCAACTGCCACGTTGATCATCTCTGCCTCACGAATCCTCGTCGCACATACATCATACGTCGTCCTCGTGCTGAACTTCCTTGAGCCCCAGCGCCAGGCCTGCCGCCGCGAGGCTCATTGCCCCGAAGAGCGCCAGCACGACCACGGTACCGGCGATCTCCGCGATCACGCCGAACACGCCACCCAGGACGAGGATCACGCCGATCGCTGTATTGGAAATCGCGGTGTAGGACGCCCGCGCATCCGCATCCGTCATGTCGACGATATGGGTCGAGCGTCCCAGTCGCACGCCCTGATAGGCGACCATCAGAAAGAACAGAAGGCTCGGGAGCACATATCGAACCTCGAGCAAGGTCGGTGCACCGAGCATGAGCCCAACCGCGGCGCCAAACAGCGCGGCACCGACCACCCCCGAGAACACGAGCACCTTTCGGCTGGACTTGTCGGACAGGCGGCCCCAGACGTAGCTGCTCGCCACAGACGCGAGCGAACTGGCGATGACGAACGCACCGAGTTCCCCGAGCGCACGCTCGTTCGACGTGCCTGACAGCGAAATCAGGAACGGCGGCGCAAGCGCCGTTGCGGTTAGCAGCCCGCGCACCGCGACAAACCGCGCGAGTTGCGGATCTTCCCAGAGAAGCGATACCTGTTCCAGCGCAACGCTCGCCGCGTTGCCGCCGCCTTCGGTCGCGCCCTTCTCCTCGGCGAGGGTGACGAACAGGGCCGCCGCTGCAATCCAGAGGCCGGCAGCTACAAAAAGCCCTCCGCCCACGACCGCGATCGATTTATCCAGCAATCCAGAAGCGAGCAATGCGCCGTACAGCAGCACCAGTACCGACGCCGCGGTACCCGCGCTGCCCGTCGCCGTCCCCCGTGTCGCCTTCGACACGGTCTTTCCGAGAACGTCCTTGTAGCTGACGGAGGCTGCGCTGCGCGCCAGTGCAAAGAGAGCGAGGAGAACCACGACGGCCCAGCCTGCCGCATCGCCTTCAAGCGTGAATGCGGTCAGGCCCATCCCGGCAACCGCCAGGCCCTGGACGAAGCTGGCCCCCGCCCAGACCCACTTGCGCTGCGGCAGGCTCCGGATCGCCGCTGCCGTGAAAAGTTGCGGAAGCAAGGCACCCGCTTCGCGAACGGGCACGAGCAGCCCGATCAAGTAGGCCGGCGCCCCGAGGCCCGTGAGCACCCACGAAAGCACGAGTTTAGGGTCCGCGAGGCCGTCGCCCGTCTTGGTGGCCGCGAGACTGACGACATGGACCAGGAAATTGCGCGGCTGCTCGTTGCACGCCGATTCCGGGATATCGCGGCATACCCGACCGTCATCGTCGCTGGCGAGCATCTGGTAGACCGCATCGGTGAGGTCGCGGTCAGCCTGCGCTGCCTTGCGTTCCGACATGGCGACGGCTCAGTCGAAAAAGGCGAACACGCGCGTCTCGAGGCTCTCGCGCGGCGCCGCATCGTCCGGTGCCGTCGGGTCATCGAAGGACGCATGCAGTGCGTACCGCGCACGGCCATCCATGGCCGTGTCGTAATTCTTGATGAGAATCGCCTCGTCCGGCGTCATGCGCGGAAAGTAGAACCACTCGTTGCCGGCGTCGAAGGAAGCGTGCCGGGTCTGGCCGATCCGGTTGTAGGCCCGGCGCTCGACCGTGTGGAGGTGTGCATCGTCAACACTGTCCCAGGTGCACACGGCAAGCGGCCATTCCTCGATCGTGCCGCCAATCGAACGCCACACGTTGACGATGGCGAACCGCCTGGCCAGCAACGCCTCGGCTTCCTCGCCCATCACGTCCTCGACGCGCTTGCGTGCCGACCAGTCCGTGTAGTCGGTATGGGCGGCATTAGCGGGATCGCGCGCATTCTGAGCCTCACGCACCGTTTGCGACGATGATCGCCGCGTATGGTCGAACACATGCGCCCGCGCAGCGCCCGTGTGTTCGCACACCAGCGCCGCAGCTTCGGCATCGTAGATGCCGGCAAGCTGCGCATCGTCGTAAAAGTCCTGTACGGCCGAGTTGTGCGTGACGAAGGCAAATCCCTCGGAATCGAGCGAAAAATCCTTCGCCATCGGCCGCGCGTTGCGGACCGTCATGGGTCGGTATTCGCGTTCGCCCTGGAAATTCGTCCGCTCGCCGGCCACGTTTGACTGGTGGAACACGGGCATCTCGCCGGTGTTCACCAGATAACCGATGGGCGCCTCGATCGCGTCGCGCATGTGTTGCTCCCGTCACTGCCCTCCATGCGACGATATCGTTGCGCAGACGTGCGTTCAATCGCGCCGCACCAATGAAAACGGCCGGGCGCAAGCGCCCGGCCGTTCAAAACAAACTGGCTCGGAGGTCAGGCCGGCGAGAGGTCGACGGCCTTCGGGCCGCGACGGTCGTCTTCCACCTGGAAGTTGACCTTCTGGCCTTCGGTGAGCGAACCCATCCCGGCCTGCTCCACGGCGGTGACGTGCACGAACACGTCCTTGCCGCCTTCGTCGGGCGCAATGAAGCCGAAGCCGCGGGTGGTGTTGAAGAATTTTACGGTACCTGTAGGCATTGAGACTCTTTCATTCATCGTCGTTTTACGCGGACACCATGTCTGCGCACTGAAACCGGCTACGGCTGTTTCGGGAAAGGTCTCGCCGCCGCGTTCGACCACGGAGGACGGCTCGCTCGAACCAGAGAGCGGTATTCATTAACGACAACATGGGCGCTGGACACCGCCGATGCAAGCAATCTCTTGAACTATCTTGGATTTTCCGCCTTTGCCGCACGCCATGATACGTGAGCAGACCGCTAGAACAGGAAGTCGTCCTGGTGGAGGTCGGTGCGGTTGACGCCGACGAGCGTGATCTGGTTGCCCCCGCCCGTGTCGATCACCGTATCCGCACCGTCCTGCGTCGACGCCGCCAGCAGCTCCGCCATGTCGCCGATCGATGTCACCGCCTGCAGGTCCAGGCGATCGACCGAACCCGCACCGGCCACGAAGTCCTCCACCCGGTCCACACCATCCCCGTCCGCGAACACGAACAGGTCATCCTCCGAGCCTCCGAACAGGACGTCATTGCCCGTCCCGCCCGTCAGCGTGTCGTCGTTCTGGTCGCCGCGAAGCACATCGTCGCCATCGCCGCCGATCAGGATGTCGTTGCCCGTCCAGCCGTACAGGCCGTCGTTGCCCGTGCCCCCGTCCAGGACATCGTTGCCCTCCTGGCCGTAAAGGCCGTCATGCTCCGAGCCACCGTAAAGCTGGTCGTTGCCCTGCCCGCCGACAAGGTGGTCGTTGTTCTGGTTCCCGTACAGGACATCGTCCCCGTCCTCGCCCGACATCGTGTCGTCGCCCGTCCAGCCGAACAGGTGGTCGTTCCCGTTCCCCCCGAACATCTGGTCCGAACCGCCCTGGCCGTAAAGCCAGTCGTGCTCCGTCCCCCCGAACAGGAAGTCCATCCCCTCGCCGCCCTCGAGATGGTCGTTGTTCTGGTCCCCGTAGAGGTAATCCGTGCCGTCCCCCCCGAGGAGAACATCATTCCCCAACCAGCC
>JAEPNS010000092.1:0-310 GCA_017643325.1 Alphaproteobacteria bacterium
GGCGGAAAAAATCATGTGAAACAGCTGTGCCGTCACGGGCCGCTTTTTCGTGAGCGGCTCGATATACATCTCGGCGCGCGAGAAACGGCCGACATGTAGCGAGTGCGCGAGCTGCAGGAACACGGCCCCGATGAGCGAGTAACCGACGAGTTCGGTCACCCCGCGGATCGGCGCACTGAATCCGGCGCGGGCAATGATGTCCGCGCAGATCAGGAACATCAGGCCGAAGATCCAGACGGTCCCGGCGCTGTTGCAGACCGACGTCAGCTTGACGAACAGGTTGGCGAGGCCCCGGTATGCACCGAGGGCC
>JAEPNS010000092.1:320-5856 GCA_017643325.1 Alphaproteobacteria bacterium
CTTGTTCACTGACGTACCGTCAGAAGCGGACAACCTACTGGTCCCAGTTCCGGATCGGGGTCTCCCCGCCGGCCCGGACGCCGTCCATGTAGGCCTTGATGACCGCCTCACCCGGCAGGCCCTTCTCCTTCATCCGCTCGGCCCATGCGCCGGCCAGATCGGGCAGGCCGTCGGCCCACTTCTTCTGCTCCTCCATCGGGAGGTTGATGACGGTCGCACCGCCTTCCGGGAGCAGCTTGGTCAGGCTGGCCTTGTTGAAGCCGGCGACACGCTGGGCCACGAGCTCGCCGTATTCCTGGCCAAGGTCCATGAACATCTGCTGCAGTTCCGGCGGCAGGCTGTCGAACGTGTCCTTGTTCATGGTCAGCGCGCCGGTCATGCCGCCGCCCATGCCGACGTTGACGATGTACGGCGCCACCTCGTGCAGCTTGAACGGGATGATGCCGGTCACCGGCACGACCGCGCCGTGGGTGACGCCGGTCTGGATGCCGTTGTAGTAGACCGGAAGGCCGCCGTTCACGCCGATGGCGCCGGTGCCCTCAAGCCAGGCCGCCGAGGCGCCCGGGGCATAGAACTTCTTGCCCTTCATGTCGGCGACCGAGTTGATCGGCGTCTTGGAGATGACGACATAGTCGTCGATCGTCTGCGGGCCGAGGTAGACCTGGTTGTTGTCCAGGAAGGCCTGCTTCATCTCGGGGATGTCCCGGTGCAGCGCGTTCTGGATGTCGGCGGCCAGCTTCACGTTGCCGGTCACGAACGGCATGACGAAGGTCACGTTCTGCAGCGGCAGCTTGTTCGGCTCCCACAGGGTGCCGACCCAGCCGAGGTCGCCGAGGCCGTCCCCGACGCCTTCCAGGGTGTTCTGGAAGTTATAGAGCGCACCCGCATAGGCCTCGGTCCACTCGATCTCGTGGCCGAGTTCCTTGGCGCGCTTGACCGATTCCGGGACCACGAAGTCCTGGATGGTCTTGACCCACGGAACCACCGGCGGGTGGCTTGAACTCGCGGTCAGCTTGAAGTCCGCAGCGTCGGCCGGGGCCGGCGACATGACGGACAGGGCGCCCGCGGCAAGGGCGGCGATGCCCAGCGCGGTCGTCGAAAAGAAACGAAACTTCATGATGACTTTCTCCACATATTGCAAAACACAAGCAGCCGCGCTCCCCCTCCCAAGGGAATGCGGATTCTCCACTGCCCACCAACTTTTACGGGAAAGCTGACTTTCCTCTCCGCGCTGCGCGAGCCGCTTATGGCGCGGCTTCCATACGGCACAGCATGGCGCTTTCTACAGGAGTTTTTGCAGGAGGAAAAGGGTGGTGCCGGCTGCAGGATTCGAACCCGCGACCTACTGATTACAAATCAGCCGCTCTACCAACTGAGCTAAGCCGGCCCCGTCATTTCTGCGGCGGACAATAGGCGTGCGTGCGCGCGCACGGCAAGCCGGTTCGTTATACTCCGGCCTCGCACAAGGGGAGGGAACCGGCATGTCGGACAAACGGATCGCGGTCCTCGGCGCGGGCGCAAACGGCGCGGCGTTCGGGGCCGACATGGTCAACGCCGGGTGCGACGTCACCTTCATCGACCAGTGGCCCGCCCATGTCGAGGCGATGCGCACCGACGGGCTGCGCGTCGAGATGCCGGACGGTGCGGTCGTGACGCGCGTCGACGCGTATCACCTGTGCGACGTCGCGACCATGACCGCGCCGTTCGACATCGTCTTCCTGCTGGTGAAGGCCTACGACACGCGCTGGGCTTGCGAGCTGATCAAGCCCTACCTCGCCGAGGACGGTTTGCTCGTCGGTATCCAGAACGCGATGATGCAGGACGATATCGCCGAGATCGTCGGCCCGGCGCGCACGCTGGGCTGCGTTGTCGAGCTGTCGTCGGAAATCTTCACGCCCGGCGAGGTCCAGCGGAACACGCCGCCGTCCGGCACATGGTTCGGCATCGGCGCGCTCGGCAAGGAAGCCGCCGGCCGCGAGCAGGAGATCGCCGACATCCTGCAACACGCCGGCAAGGTGTCCATCACGGACCAGATCGTCGCGGCGAAATGGATGAAGCTGGTGGTCAACACCATGTGCCTCGGCCCGTTCGCCATGATGGGCCTGACGCTCTACGAGGCGATGAAGATCCCCGGCATGCGGGAGTTCGCGCTCCAGGCCGGGACCGAGGCGCTGACGGCGGGGCAGTCCATCGGCCACTCCATCCAGCCGATCTTCGGCCTGAATGAGGAGGACGTGCGTGACACCAACCGCCTGCTCGAGAAGCTGCTCGACAAGCTGGCGGCCGATATCGGACCCGCCGCGCGCGATTGCGTCCTTCAGGACCATCTGAAAGGACGCTACAGCGAGGTCGACCTGATCAACGGGCTCGTTGTCGAGGAGCTGGCGGAGCGCGGCGGCAAGGCGCCGGTCAACGCGGCCATCGCCGAAATCACGCGCCGCATCCAGACGGGCGAGCTGGAGCCGGACCCGTCGAACCTCGAGCTTGCCCAGGACCTCGCCCGGGCCTGACCGTCATGACCGTGGCTGCCGAAACCGCCGACCTGCCCGCGACCGACTTCGACGCGATCGTCGTCGGGGCCGGGTTCGGCGGCATGTACATGCTCTACCGGTTGCGGGAACAGGGCATGCGGGTACGTGTGCTTGAGGCCGGGAGCAGCGTCGGCGGAACCTGGTTCTGGAACCGTTACCCGGGCGCGCGGGTCGACACCGAGACCATGTTCTACTCCTACCAGTTCTCCGACGAGCTCCAGCAGGAGTGGGACTGGTCGGAACGCTATCCGTCGCGGGACGAGTTGTGGGCCTACGCCCGGCACGTCGCCGACCGCTTCGACCTGTGGCCGGACATGCAATTCGACACGCGTGTCGCGGCCGCGACATGGGACGAGGACAGTCTCTCCTGGACGGTCGAGACCGAATCCGGGGACCGGCTCTCGTCGCGCTATGTGGTGATGGCGACGGGTTGCCTGTCGTCCTTCAACGTGCCGAAGTTCCCGGGGCTCGAGAGCTTCGCCGGCGACGTCTACCATACCGCCCGCTGGCCCGAGGACGGTGTGGACTTCACCGGCCGCCGGGTCGCCGTGATCGGCACCGGGTCGTCGGGCGTCCAGACGATTCCCGTGGTCGCCGAACAGGCCGCACATCTCACCGTGTTCCAGCGCACGCCGAACTACGTGATTCCCGCGCATAACCGCCCGCTCGACCCGGACGAGGTCGCGAAGATACGCGCCAACTATCCCGCGCTGCGGGCCCAGGCCAGGCAGACCTTTTCGGGCAACATCTTCGAGCTGGGCGGGCCATCGGCACTGGCGGTGTCCGAGGAGGAACGCAACGCGGAATACGAACGCCGTTGGGAGACGGGCGGGCTGGCCTTCATGGCGGCCTACGCCGACTTTATGACCAGCGAGGCGGCCAACGAGACGGCATCCGAGTTCGTGCGCGGCAAGATCCGAGAGATTGTGAAAGACCCGGAGACCGCCGAACTGCTTTGCCCGCGCCAGCTGTTCATGTGCAAGCGCCTGTGCGTCGGCACCGATTACTACGAGACCTACAACCGCGACAACGTCGACCTGATCGACGTGAACGCGTCGCCCATCGAGGAGATCGTGCCCGAGGGTATCCGCGCGGGCGGCAAGGTGTACGAGATCGACGCACTCGTGCTCGCGACGGGCTTCGACGCCATGACCGGCGCGCTGAACCGGATCGATATCTGCGGGGTCGGCGGTAGTTCGCTCCGTGACCTCTGGGCGGACGGGCCGCGTGCCTATCTCGGCCTGATGGTCGCGAACTTTCCGAACCTGTTCACCATCACAGGGCCGGGAAGTCCCTCCGTGCTCACCAACATGATCCCGTCCATCGAGCAGCATGTGGACTGGGTCGCGGATTGCCTCGCGCATATGGACGCGCAGGGTGCCGCGCGCATCGAACCGGAGGCGAGCGCGCAGGACGGGTGGGTCGCGCACGTCAACGAGGTCGCGGACCTGTCCATGCGCTCGTCCTGCGAATCCTGGTACCTGGGCTCGAACATCGAGGGCAAGACCCGCGTCTTCATGCCATATATCGGCGGTTTTCCGGCCTACGTCAGGAAGTGTGAGGAAATCGTCGACGCCGGATACGCCGGGTTCGACATGCGCTAACCCTTCGTTTACGCGTGCCTCGTATTGTGGACGGAATGGAACATTCGTGAGGCAACCCCATGTCCCGATTCCTGGTCACGGACGACAATCCGGACGGCTACAAGCTGGAAGACATCCTCTCGGCGATCCGCAACGAGATTCTTCAGCGTGCGACAAAGATCATGGATGACTCCCGCCCGGAGGCGGTGGCCGTGATCAACAACAACATCAAGATCCTGAACCACCTGTCGGAGAGCATAGCGCTGGCCGAGAACAGCACCGAGGTTCTGGACAAGGCCTTCGGCCAGCACGACCCGAACGTGCCGCGCATCGGCAAGGCCTGATCAGCCGTCCGCGCGGGTGACGCGACGCGCCTTCGCCAGCGCGAGGGCGCCGATCCCGGCGAGCAGGGCGACGACAGCGAACGCATTCGCCACGCCGCCCATCGCCTCGGCGATCAACGACAGCGCGGCCGTCCCGAAAATAACCCCGCCATAGACCGGCGCGCCGATGCCGCCGGTCACCGTCCCGGCCTGCGCAGGCGGTGCCCGGTTGACGGTCGAGGTCATGAAGATGCCCGTCCAGCTGTAGGCGCTGGCGGCAAAGGCGACGAAAAACAGATAGACGGCCCACACCGGCCATGCGGGCGACACCATGATCATGCCGATGGCGCCCGCGACGTTGCCGACGCCCATCGCGATCAGAAGTTCGTCGCCGATGCCCCAGCGGTCGGCAACCCAGCCCCAGGCGACGCGGCCGGCAAGCCCGGCGACCTGGACCGCGGCCAGCACCGCCCCGGCCGCGATCAGGCTGAAATCCGCCTCGGTCACAAGAATCGTGACGGCAAAGGCGGAGATCGAGAGCTGGATGAAGGCGTAGTTGAACCCGGCCACGCCCATCCAGCGCAGCGCGGGCACGCGCCAGATCGTGGTGATCGCGGAGAATGCGCTGGCGTCCATGCGCGCCGACGGCACCCGGTCCGTGTCCCAGCCCTCACGCCACGGCTGCAGGGCACCTGCCAGGATCAGGCAGCAGGCCGCCGCGATGAGCGGTCCGGCCTGCCAGCCGATCAGTTCAGTGGCGCGCGGCGCGACAATCCCGGCGAGGATTCCGCCCGCGGGGATTCCGGTCTGCTTCAGGGAGAAGACCATGTTTCGGCGACGGTCCGGTGTGCGCTTCATCAGGAGTTCTGCGCCGGACGGGTTGGTCATGCCGTAGCCGAAACCCATGACGAGCGCGCCCAGGGCGATGGCCGCCACGGACGGCACCGCCATCAAAGCCGCGCCGACCCCGCACAGCACGAGGCTGATCTGGCTCACCCGACCGGGACCCCAGCGCCGCAGCAGGAAGCCGGCCAGCGTCGAGATCATCGAAGCCCCGCCGTAGACAAGCGCGATCTGGAAGCCGATGAACTCCGCCGGC
>JAEPNS010000092.1:5866-10224 GCA_017643325.1 Alphaproteobacteria bacterium
GTCAGGCTCGAGAATGTGGCAATCGCCTGGACGAGCGTGACGGCCGCGAGGTCGAACCAGAGCGGGGGATTGCGCAGGATGTTCGGTGTCATCCCGAACCGGTCACGATTGTCGACGGCGTCCACTGCCGGCGCCGTCGCACGCGTTTGCTCTCCTCGTCTTCTTCGGTGCGCACGACCGGCTGGGGCGGGTTCGTGAACCGTTCGCGGTCGTCGAGCGCGTTGACCATCACATTGGCGATGTCGCCCTTGGGGTCTGGCATGTGCGCCCCGACATAGACACCACACGTCCGGCAGATGATGAAATCGGTGAGGCCGAGCCCGTGCCGGTACAAGCTTGCGTTGTCCGGGTCCTCGATGGTGAAGGTCAGTTTCCCGTCGGGGTCCGACAGCGCCGCTGTGCCATGCTTGCGGCAGAAGCCGCATTGGCAGGCCTGCGGGGTGAAGTCGCCCGGCGCGCGGCCGGTCTCGAACGCGACCCGGATGTTCCCGCAGTGACAGCCACCCCGATAGACGGTCATGGACTTGCTCCCCGTTGGCTGGACGCCGCCGGGTGTGACCCGATTCGGCTTACACCGGTCCCATTGAGCGGGCCGGACTGCTATAAGGCTTTCTGAGAATACAACCAGAGAACGTGCACCGTCACGATATTGGAGGTGCACAGGGGGAGTTTGAACCAATGACCGATCTGAAATCCGCGCCGAAGCGCCAGCTTGGCCGCAGCGATCTGAAAACCGCGCCCATCGGGCTGGGCTGCATGTCCTTCTCGGGGGTCTATGGCGCCGCGGACGACGAGCAGACCGTCGACTTCGTTCGTTATGCCATCGACCAGGGGACCGACTTTCTCGATTCCTCCGACATGTATGGTTGGGGCCACAACGAGGAGGTCCTCGCCAAGGCGCTGAAGGACGGCTATCGCGACAGGGTCGTGCTCGCCACCAAGTTCGGGCAGACTCAGCTCGAGGGCGGCGGCATGGGCGTCGACGGTCGCCCGGAATATGTCATGGAGGCGTGCGAGAAGAGCCTGAAGCGCCTCGAGACCGACGTGATCGACCTCTACTACCAGCACCGCGTCGACCAGGAAGTGCCCATCGAGGAGACCGTCGGCGCGATGGGCAGGCTCGTCGAGCAGGGCAAGGTCAGGGCGATCGGCATCTGCGAGGCCAAACCGGATACCATCCGCCGCGCCCACGCGACCCATCCGCTGGCCGCGGTCCAGAGCGAGTTCTCGCTGATGTACCGGGTCGAGGCCGAACAGATCTACGAGACCACCGGCGAACTCGGCATCACCTTCGTGGCGTATTCGCCGCTGGGGCGCGGTATCCTGACCGACCAGTACGTCAACGCCGAGACGGTCGACGAGGACGATCCGCACTACCGTCACCCGCGCTTCAACAAGGACAACTTCCAGGCCAACCGTGAGCTGATCCTTCGCGTCGCTGCCTACGCCGACAAGAAGGGCTGCACGCCGGCCCAGCTCGTGCTCGCCTGGCTGATCGGCCGGGGCGACGACATCGTCGCCATTCCGGGCACCAAGCGCGCCGAGCGGTTCGACGAGAATGCCGCCGCCGTGGGAATCGAGCTGACCGACGCCGAGGTGGAAGAAATCTCCGCGCTGGTCCCGGTCGGTGCGGCGGCGGGCGACCGCTACCCCGAACCCCAGATGAAGAAGGTCTTCGTCTAGGCGTTCTACGTGCTGTCGTGACGTTCCGCCGATGGCGGGACGTCCGCGACGCGGCGGTACGCGATCAGCGCGAGGATCATGATTCCGGCGAGCACACCGAACATCGTCCGGTAGGCGATCGCCGGGCTTCGCCCGAGTTCGTCGACGGGAAACGCGTCGAGGATGGCGCCGGTCCCCATCTGCATCAGGAACACCCCCGACCAGGTGCACACGTTGATTGCCGTAAAAGCCCGGCCCGTGTGGGTGTCCGGGAAGAGGCTGCGTGCGTGCGCGAAAATCGGTGACGCCATCGCGGCGAACAGCGCGAAGGCCGATAGCAGGACCGTCGCCACCAGCACCGATTCGCTGCTGTTCAATGCCAGTGCAACCAGCGTCGCGGTGAAAGCCAGCATGCCTCCTGTCACGACGCCGCGCCGCGTGTCGAACCAGCGGTCGAGCGGGCCGTACATGAGGGCGCTGACCAGCCAGGCCAGGGACACAACGAGGATGACGTTGCCGCGCGGGACGATCTCCAGGCCGTAGACGTCGTTGAGGTAGGGGCCGATCCAGAGGTTGCGGATGGTGACCAGCGCGCCGACAGAGACGGCCGTGGCCGCCGCGAAGGAATAGATCCTCAGATCCATCAGGATGCTGCGGAGGCCGAGCACCGTCTCGATCAGGGTCTCCCCGCCCGGCGGAGCCGGCGCGTCCTCCGGGCGGTCACGCACCATGAGAAACACCCCCGCCGCGACCGCGAGCGAGAAAAGGCCGACCGCCATCAGGGATTCGCGCCAGCCGTAGAGTTCGACCGCGGCTGCGAAGGGCGAGGCCGACAGCAGCATCCCGGCGCCGCCGACCGAAATCGAAATCGCGGTACCGGTCGCGAGACGGTCGCGAGCGATCCAGCGCGCGAGCAGCACCATCACACCCATGAAGACCGGCGCGGCGCCGCATCCGATCAGGAACAGCGCCAGCGCGAGCATCGCCACGCTGTGCGCGAGCGAGAAGATGACCGCGCCGCTCGCGGCGAGAACGAACAGGCCGGACATGGTCCGGCGCGGCCCGAAACGGTCGAGGAACACGCCTACGGGCAACTGCATGACGGCCGCACCGAGGAAGATCGCGGCCGGCAGGGAAGACAGCTGCGCCGGGTCGAGGCCGAGTTCGGCGCGAAGGTTCGGCGCGATCACCGCCGGCGCGGAACGCAGGAAATGGGCGAGGATGAACGTCACCGCGAGGATCGGCGCCATGCGGATGATGGCGGCGCGCCGGTTGTAGGTCTGCGGAGCGGGAGCGGTGGAAGGGGTCTCGGTCAAAGCGCAAATATCGGGTCAGAGGATGCCGAGCGTTTATGCCATGGCGGTCCGCCCGCTAGAATAGCGGCAGGGGGACGCTGGCTTGAACAAAACACAGAAAGAAATCGGACTTGCTGTGGTCGGCTGCGGGCCGATCGGCCGGGTGCGCGCGGAACTGGCGCGCGACTATCCCGGCGTCGGCTGGCTCGGGGTGTGCGATATCCGCGAGGATCTTGCCAAGGGCCTCGCGGCCGATACAGGCGCCGATTTCCACACGACGGATTCAGCGGAACTGCTGTCCCGGCCCGAGATCAACGCCGTGATTGTCGCGACGCAGGAATCCGCGCATTTTCAGCCGGTGATGCAGGCTGTCGAGCAGGGCCACAACCTGTTCATCGAAAAGCCGCTCGCGGTCGACGCGCGGGAATCCGCTGAGGCCGTCGCCGCGATCGAGGCCGCCGGGGTCGACGCGGTCATGGGCTACACCCAGCGCTTCCGGCGACGGTTCCTGACGGTCAAGGAACGCCTAAAACAGGCGCAGATAGGCGACGTGACCGCCGTGTCCGCTCGAGCGCTGCTCAACCGCCAGATCGCCGAGATGTGTCTGGCCCGCGCCAACCGCCACGACACCACCACGCCCGTCGTGATCAGCGGCACCCATGTTCTCGACATGTGTCTGTGGCTCCTGGAGGGGCGGTCTCCGGTCTCCGTCTATGCGCAGTCGACGGACCGTATCTTCGGTGCGGCCGGCAGCAAGGACTCTACCTTCGCGATCGTGACATTCGACGACGGGACGATGCTCTCGCTCAACCACAGCTGGGCCGCGCCGACCGTCTGGCCGGGCGGGGTCTATGGCATGCAGATTGGGATCGTCGGCGACAGGGGTGTCATCGACATCGAGGACATGCACCGCGACCTGGTGCTGGCGAGCGAGGTGCCACAGGGTGCGGGCTACAAGAAGGATGCGCCGGAGGCGCCGGTCCGGCACGTCGATTTCCTCAACAGCATTCCCTTCGGCGAATACGCCGTCGGGCAGTTCTGGGGTCCGCTGCGCGAGGAAACCAACGCGTGGTTCCAGCGCCTACACACCGGCCTCGACACCCCGCACACCTCGGCACGCGAGGGTCACGAGAACCTGCTCCTTTGCATGGCGATAGATATCGCCGCCGCGCGCGGCGAGCGGCTCGACCTTCCCCTGGCGCTGGAGCAATACGCCCGAACGAATTAGTTCGTCCGCGCCTTCCGCAGCTCCTCCCGACGCGCCGTCGTCGCGGCCTCGTCGACGGCCAGAGTGTCGTCCTCGATCTCGCCGGTGAAGATCACGCCGTAGACATCGCGCGCCTTCTCTCGGGTTTCCCAGCCTTCCAGCACGTCGAGCAGCACACGGTCGAGCTCGCGGTC
>JAEPNS010000093.1:0-6906 GCA_017643325.1 Alphaproteobacteria bacterium
TCTTGCCGCGAACCATCTCTACCGGGGGGACGATGCGCGCCGCATCGCCCGGCTGGCCGACCTCGCAGACCGTGCCGAAATCCCGCTCGTGGCCACCAACGATGTGCGTCAGCACATCCCCGAACGCCGGGCACTGGCCGACGTTCTCACCTGCATCCGCGAACACTGCACTATCGACAATGCAGGACGGCGTCTGGAGGCAAATGCGGAACGCCACCTGAAACCGGCGGAGGAAATGGCGCGGCTGTTTCGTAACCACCCGGATGCTATTGCCCGCACAGCGGAGATCGCGCGCAAGTGTCGGTTTTCGCTGGAAGAACTGCGTTACGAATACCCCGCCGAACCGGTCCCGGCCGGTCGCACACCCGACGCCGAGTTGGCGCACCTGACATGGCGCGGCGCGGCAACCCGTTATCCGGCCGGAATTCCCGAAAAAGTCCGCACCCAGATCGAGCACGAACTCGCCCTGATCGCCGACCTGCGCTATGCGGCCTATTTCCTGACTGTCCATGACCTCGTCCACTATGCGCGCTCGCGCGACATCCTGTGCCAGGGACGCGGTTCGGCGGCGAATTCCGCCGTCTGCTACTGCCTCGGCATTACCGCCGTGGACCCGTCACGCCTCGACCTGCTGTTCGAGCGCTTCATTTCCGCCGAGCGCAACGAGCCGCCCGATATCGACGTCGATTTCGAGCATGAGCGGCGCGAGGAGGTGATGCAGTACATCTACGAGAAATACGGGCGCGAGCGCGCCGGACTGGCCGCGACAGTAATCAGCTACCGCTCCCGCTCGGCACTGCGCGAGGTTGGCAAGGCGCTCGGGCTGACCGAGGACACGGTCGCCGCCCTGTCAGGCCAGGTGTGGGGGTGGTCGAACGACGGCATCTCCGACGAGGTGGTGCGCTCGCTGGGCCTTGATCCGCGCGACCACCGGCTCGGGCTGGCGCTGCACCTGACCCGCGAGCTCATCGGCTTTCCCCGGCACTTGTCCCAGCATGTCGGCGGGTTCGTCATCACCCGTGAGCGGCTCGACGAACTGGTCCCGATCGAGAACGCGGCAATGGAGGACCGCACCGTCATCGAGTGGGACAAGGACGACCTCGACGCGCTGGGCATCCTGAAGATCGATGTGCTCGCTTTGGGAATGCTGACCTGCGTGCGCAAGGCCTTTGAAATGCTGGAAGATCACTACGACCGCCCGCTCGAGCTGGCGACTGTCCCGCCCGAGGATCCCGCCGTTTACGACATGCTGTGCGAGGCGGACTCCCTCGGCGTGTTCCAGGTCGAAAGCCGGGCCCAGATGGCCTTCCTGCCGCGCATGAAGCCGCGGAACTTCTATGACCTGGTGATCGAGGTGGCAATCGTGCGTCCCGGCCCGATCCAGGGTGACATGGTTCATCCCTACATCCGGCGCCGAAACGGCGAGGAAGAGGTGGTTTTCCCGTCGCAGGAACTGGAGGAGGTGCTCGGCAAGACCCTGGGCGTGCCGCTTTTCCAGGAACAGGCAATGCAGATTGCGATCGTCGCCGCCGGCTTCACGCCTGGCGAGTCCGACCAGTTGCGCCGTGCCATGGCCACCTTCCGCAAGACCGGGACCATCCACACCTTCCACGCGAAGATGGTCGAGGGCATGGTCGCGCGCGGCTACGAGCGCGAATTCGCCGAGCGCTGCTTCAGCCAGATCGAGGGTTTCGGCGAGTACGGCTTCCCGGAAAGCCATGCCGCCTCCTTCGCCCTGCTGGTCTACGTTTCTTCCTGGATCAAGTGCCACTATCCCGATGTGTTCGCCGCCGCGCTGCTGAACAGCCAGCCGATGGGATTCTACGCACCAGCCCAGATCGTCCGCGACGCGCGCGAGCATGGCGTAGAGATTCGTGGCCCGGATATCAATTTTTCCGGCTGGGACAACAGTTTGGAAAGCATCGGGAAAGCGACGCATGCCCTCCGGCTCGGATTCCGGCAGATCAAATCCATGAAGGAGGACGCCGCACACGCCCTCGAAGCAGCATGCCCGCCGGGCGGCTATGCCTCCGTCGAGGATGTCTGGCGCCGGGCCGGCGTGAATTCCGCCACGCTGGTCGCGCTGGCCGAGGCCGACGGGTTCACCTCGATGGGACTGGACCGGCGCGAGGCCTTGTGGGCAATCCGTGCGCTGGGTCACAACGGTCGGGAAACCGCTGCGTCCCTGCCTCTGTTCGCCGCCGCCGAAATCCGCGACGCGGTCCCGGAACCTTCCATCGCACTGCCCGACGAGACGCCCGGTGAGGTCGTCGCGAACGACTACGCATCAATCCGGATGTCGCTGAAACACCACCCGCTGGCGCTGCTTCGCGACGAGCTCGACGCGATGGACGTGGTGACAGCCCGCGACCTGCGCGAGCGCCCCGACAACCGGCGGCTGACCACGGCCGGGCTCGTACTGGTGCGCCAGCGCCCGGGCAGCGCCAACGGCGTGATCTTCCTGACCCTGGAGGACGAGACCGGCGTGGCCAACATCATCGTCTGGCCCGACACCTTCAAGCGGCTCCGCAAGGTGATCCTGTCTTCCCGGCTGATGCGCATCACCGGCAAGCTGCAACGCGAGGGGATCGTCACCCACCTGATCGCGGAGAAGATCGTCGACCTGTCGGACCGGCTCGACGCACTCGGGGATGGCGATACCGTCGAACCACCCTGGGCGCGCGCCGACGAAGTGAAGTACGGGAACCATCCAGACCCGCGAATGTCCCATAACCGAGACCGTAAACTCGCGCGCCCCCTGCCCCAGCGTCATCCGCGCAACAATCACATCGCGATCAAGTCACGGAACTTTCACTAGGCCTAGGCCGCGCCGCTCAGCACCTGCTGGGCGCGGACCGAGACGTCGATCTCCAGCCCAAGAAAATCCTCCGGCGCGCCGCTGAAACTGCCAGAGACCGGCACCGCCTGTTCCGGCTCGCGCGCAACGGCGATCGGCACGAGGTTGAAGCCGCCGAAGGACCCGTTGGTCGGGTCAAACTCGACCCAGCCGGCGCCCGGCAGGTAGACCTGGACCCAGGCGTGGGTCGAACCGGCCCCCACGATATCGCTCTGGCCGCCGTCGAGTGCCGGGTCATAGAGGTAGCCGCTTACGAAGCGCGCCGCGAGCCCTACGCTCCGTACGGCCTCCATCATGAACAACGCATAGTCGCGGCAGGTGCCGGAGCCCAGATTGAGGGTCTCCACCGGGGTCTGGACGCCCGGTTCGTGACGCTCGGCGTAGTCGAACTCCTGCTTGATGGCCTGGGTAACCGACGTCAGGAAAATTTCGGTATCAATGCCGCCTGTGCCCGCGCCCAGAAACCGTCGGGTCCATTCCGTCACCCGACGCTCGGGATCGGGATAGTGCCGCTCGATCGTGCGGCCAAGATCAGGGACCTCGTTGGCCGGATAGCTGAACGGGATTGTGCGGGCGTAATCCTCAATCGGGAACTCCGGCGTGTCGAGCGGATACCGGTCGAGAACGATCCGGCTTTCGAGATGCAGCGTATCGGCCATGCCCGAAAAACTCGCGACCGCGACCGAGTTTCCAAACACGTCGTGAAACCAGCGGATATCGGCCTGCGGCGACACGGACAGGCTCGCATCGAGCAGGCGTAGGTCATGGCTGTCGCGCGGCCGGAACATCATCCGGTGTTCCCCGAAAGACACCGGGTTCAGGTAGCGGTACGTGGTCTTGTGATCGACGGTCAGGCGTTGCACCCGCACACTCCAAAATTCCCTGAATGGCCGACATAGGCCTTCGCGGAACCTGCGGCACGATGCATGTGCGCATAGCTGCCCCGCCAAACTACCATTGCCCAATTCTTTAGCAGTTCACTCCGCGCCGCACGGACTAAAAGATGGAGCGACCGGTAATCTGCGCAAACAGTTCAAGCGCGCGCGTTCCGACCACGGAGTTTCCGTTTTCATCGAGTTCGGGTGCCCAAACCGCGATCGTCATCTCATTCGGTACGATCGCCACAATGCCGCCACCCACACCGCTTTTCGCGGGCAGGCCGACGCGGTAGGCAAAGCGGCCCACGGCGTCGTAAAGCCCGCACGTCAGCATCAGGGAGTTGATTTGGCGCGACTGGCGGTCCGTGAGCACTGAATCAGCTATCACCGGCGAGAACCCGTCGTTCGCCAGGGGAAGGAACGCACGGGCAAGTTGCTCGCAGCTCATGGCGAGCGAGCAATGGTGAAAATAGGCATCAAGCACGAGGTCGAGACTGTTCTCGATATTGTCGTGAGCTTTCATGAAGTTCGCCAAGGCGAAGTTGATATAGCCGTGCTCATACTCCGAACGCGCCACATCCTCGTCGAACCCTATGGATGAATCGCCGGACAGGCGGCGCGCATAGTCAAGGAAACAGTCCTTGGCCTCGTCGAGAACCGAAATCAGCGCGTCGATCACCACGATGGCGCCCGCGTTGATGAACGGATTGCGCGGAATGCCCTTTTCATGCTCGAGCTGGACAAGGGAGTTGAACGCATTGCCGGACGGTTCGCGCCCGACCCGATTCCACAAACGTTCGTCGTCGGCGATCCGCATCGCCAGCATCAGCGAGAAGACCTTTGAAATGCTCTGGATGGAAAACGCCTCTGCGCTGTCACCGACGTTGAAGGTCTGCCCCTTCGCCGTATGAACGGCCATGCCGAACTTGTCTGCGGGAACACGCGCAAGGGCCGGGATGTAGTCGGCAACCATTCCCCGGCCAATATACTGCCGGGCATCGGACTCGATCTCTTCAAGGACCGAAGAGAGGTTCATTCAGATTGACGTCAGGTAGGCCTTGCCGATTTCGTTCGAAACATCGCCGAGCGAAATCTGGAGGTCGTCAATGAACTTGTGCAACCGCGTCGGTGTAACGCGCTGTCCCAGACCCGTTTCAAGGGTGAAAGCCAGCGCGCGTCGTGCGTCCTCGACCGACTTGCGACGCTGGTGTCCGTGCCGGGTCTCGAGTTCGTGAAGCCGCGCGGTCACCCGCTCAACGCAAAGCGCTACCGCGCGCGGAAACTCCCGATCGTACAAAAGGAAACCGGCAATGTCGGCCGCAGCGGACCCTGCCGGGTGCAGGCTGCGGAATGCGTGATATCCGGCCACGGACCGGAGCAGCACGCTCCAGTGGATCGAATCCCGGCCCTCAGCATCATGCGCCGAAATCCGGTCGTAGCCCATGTCGAGGATGCGCGTGGTCTGGTCTGCCCGCTCCAGATACTTGCCGAGTTGATAGAAGCACCAGGCCTCACCGCGGAAAAACGTTCCCTCGGCCACCCCTTCGAACGTTTGGCAGTCCATCTTCACGTCCGCACACACGCGCGACAGGTTGTTCATGCGGATATCGCGCTGTGTGAGCTCCGACAAACGGTTGTGGAACATGTTGAGCTGCGTCCACATCTCCGTACTGATCAGGTGCCGGACCGACCGGGCATTCTGGCGTGCCTCGGCGATTGAGTACGCAATCGATGTCGGGTTGGTCCGGTCGATGACATAGAAGTTCGATACCGAGGCGGCATCCGGCTTGTCATGAGATTCCAGAAAGCGCGCCGTATCGGCGTAGAGATCGAGAACGACCTTCCAGTCGGGACCTTCCGGCTGGTCACGTGCATACGTCTCGTTGATGTCGAGAATGCGCGCCAGCGCTTCGGCGCGCTCCATATAGCGGCCGAGCCAGAAGATGTTCCAGCCGAAACGTGCGATCAGACTAGCCAATGACCCAGGTATCCTTTGATCCACCGCCCTGCGACGAATTCACCACAAGCGACCCGCGCTTCATGGCGACGCGCGTCAGGCCGCCGGGCAGAACCCAGGTCGATCGGCCAGTCAGCGCGAACGGGCGCAAATCGACATGTCGGGGCTCGACGTTGCGCCCGACCAGCGTCGGCGAAACCGATAGGTTGACGACCGGCTGGCTGATGAAGTTGTCAGGATCCGCCTTCACCTTTTTCCGCAATTCCGCCAGCTCCCGCTTGCTGGCCTTTGGCCCGACAACCACCCCGTAGCCGCCCGCCTCGCCCACCGGCTTGGTGACCAGCTTGTCGAGATTGTCGAGGGTTTTCTTGAGGCCTTCCGGCTCGCGGCAGATGTTTGTCGGCACGTTCGACAGGATCGGCTCCTCGTCGAGATAATATTTGATGATACGGGGCATATAGGCATAGACCGCCTTGTCATCGGCCACGCCTGTCCCCACCGCATTTGCGAGTGTCACGTTGCCCTTGCGATACGCGTCGAACAGCCCCGGCACGCCCAGCACGCTGTCGGGGCGGAACGTCTTCGGGTCGAGAAACGCGTCGTCAATACGCCGGTAAATAACGTGAACTTCTTCAAGCCCGCGCGTCGTGCGCATGTACACCCTGTCTTTCCGCACGACGAGATCCTGGCCCTCGACCAGCGGCCCGCCCATCTCGCGCGCCAGAAAGACATGCTCGAAATAAGCGGCGTTGTAGACGCCCGGCGAGAGGATCACGACGTTCGGGTCGCTCACGCCCTTCGGGGCGACCTGCGTCAATGCCTTCATGAGCTGACGGCCGTAATCGTCGACGTCCTTCAACTGGACGCCCTCGGCGAGATCCGGGAACGCCCGCATCATCAGGTGCCGATTTTCAATCACATAGGATACGCCCGAGGGGATGCGCGCATTGTCCTCGAGCACGAGGAAGTTGCCCTTTTCATCGCGTACGAGATCTGTTCCACAGATATGCACATATGTGCCCAGTGGCGGCGTGAAGCCCTCCATCTCGGGGCGATAGTGCTTGTTGTCCTTGACGAGTTCCTCCGGGATGATCCCGTCCTTGAACACCTTGCCGGAGTTGTAGATGTCCTTGAGAAACAGGTTCAGGGCTGCAACACGCTGCTGAACACCGGTATTGATCGTATCCCAGTCTTTCGGGGAGAGAACCCGCGGA
>JAEPNS010000093.1:6916-10198 GCA_017643325.1 Alphaproteobacteria bacterium
ATCGAACGGCAGAATTCGGTCGATCGCGTCACGGTCAGTGTAGACAGTGAAGGTGATCCCGAGATTGAACAATTCGCGCTCTGCGTCCTGTGCACGGCGGCGGAGGGTCGCCGCATCCATGCCTGCAAGCTGATCACGAATCTTGCGCGTGTGGGACAGGCCGTTGCGGCCGAACATTTCGCAGAAGAAGTCGCCATGATCGTATCCGGCGAGCGGGTGAGACGCCCGGGACTGCGACTGACTCTGGGAACCGCTTTTCTTTTTCTTCGGTCTCTTGGTCATGCGAACGTGAACATAAGAAGCGGGATGGAACGATTGAACGAAAACGTTCGCATAACGTACATGGTCAAGAGTCCGATCCCTACTGCAAACTTTCGACAGGCTGATTCTCCATGACCTCCATTGCGCTCGCACTCCATGCCCTCGCCGCAGTCGTCTGGGTCGGGGGGATGTTCACCATCTACGTCTGCCTGCGCCCCGCCCTCCCGACGCTCGATCGCGCCCCGGACCGGCTATCCATCGCGGCGGCAACGTTCGGGAAATTCTTTCCGTGGGTCTGGATGTCGATCATCGTTCTGTTCGGGACCGGATACCTCATGCTGTTCACGAGCCAGGGGGGCTTCGCGTTCGCGGGGATGCACGTCCATATCATGCAGGGTGTCGCGTGGCTGATGGCAATTCTCTTCGGGTGGCTGTACTGGGGTCCGTGGGGCGATCTCCGCGATGCTGTCGCGGCCGGCAACTGGGAGCAGGCCGCCGGAGATCTGGCCCGCATCCGGAGGGTCATCGCGATCAACCTTCCGCTCGGGCTGATTGTCGTGGCGATCGGCGCCAGCGGACGCTGGTGGGCGTGATGCGCACGTTTGCGCCACATCAACGCGCGAGCAGCGGCCGGCCGGGATAATCCAGCCTGATTTATCGTCTGGTACGCACCAACGGTCAGCCCATGGACTTCCCACGCTCGCTTCCTTTTCTCCGGGTCCGTCTCGTCCCCCTGATCCGCCAGCGCCTCTGGCTGCAGGTGCTGATCGCGATGGTCGCCGGGGTGGCGTTCGGAATCCTGATCGGCCCGACAACCGGGCTCGTACCGGAGGACACGGCTAACGTCATCGGCGCGTGGGTTGCGCTGCCGGGCAAGCTGTTTCTCCTCGGAATCCAGTTTGTCGTGGTGCCGCTGGTCGTCGCCTCCGTCATTCGCGGCATCGCGGCCGGCGATGACGCGGACAACCTGGGCAAGCTCGGCGTGCGGACGACGCTGTTCTTCCTTGTATCCACAGTAATTGCCGGAACGATCGGGCTCGCCGTCGCCGCACTAATACGTCCCGGCATGCTGATCGATCGGGAGGCGATCAGCGCCGCTCTAGCCAGCGGCGCCGGTGAAGTGGCGGCGCCGGCCGGGCCGCCGCGTATGGAGGAAATCCCCGAGCTCATTACCGGGCTGTTTCCGACCGACCCCCTGACGACTTTCACCAGCGGCAACATGCTGCAGATCGTGATCGCAGCCATGATCATCGGCGTGGCGGTTGTCATGACCGCGTCGGACCAGCGTCGCCCGCTTCTGGAACTCCTCGCATCGGTTCAGGCCGCCTGCATGGTCATCGTCGGTTTCGTTCTTCGGTTTGCGCCGCTGGCGGTGTTTGGCCTGCTCGCCCAGATCAGCGCGCGGATCGGGATATCGGCCCTGATCGGCACCGGAATGTACGTTCTGACCGTGATCGTCGGTCTGGTGCTGCTGTTCGGCGCTTATCTGGTCACCATGCGCGTCCTGTCCGGCATGCCGGCCCGGACGTTCCTGTCGGCGACCCGCGACGTCCTGCTGCTCGCCTTCTCAACCAGCAGTTCAGCCGCCGTGATGCCGGCCACCTTGACCGCGACCGAGCAAAAACTCGGCGTGCCGGAAACCGTCGCCCGCTTCGTGATTCCGCTTGGCACGACGATCAACATGGCGGGCACCGCTCTTTATCAGGCCGTGGCTGCCCTGTTCCTCGGCCAGGTCTTCGGGGTCGATATCGGTCTTGCAGGAATGGCTTTGATCGTTGTCATGGCGACAGGAGCAGCTATCGGATCGCCCGGAACACCAGGCGTCGGCATCGTCATCCTTGCCTCGATCCTGGCCAGTGTCGGCATTCCGGCCGCGGGAATCGCGATCCTGCTGGGAGTCGACCGCCTGCTCGACATGTGTCGAACCGTCGTGAATGTGACTGGTGACATGGTCGCCAGCGTGGTGATGGCGAAATTCACGGAGGTCCATCCGGCAAAGCCGGCCGACGCCGTTCAGTCCGAGAGCTAGATCGGCACCCTTTCGCGCCTACCGGCTTTGCCGAGGCTCCGAAAGCCTTCAACGAAGCGATTGGTTCGGCGCGGCGGCGTTGTGCGATAGTCTGTTCCATCGCTGACGGAACAGGCGCAAGGCAGTTTGCCGATGGACGAACTCCTCAACATAGAAACGCTGCGCAGATACCTCGACATGGCCGTTGCCTGGGTGGACGCGGAAATCCTTTCCTTTGCAGCGTTGTGGGAACTCGGCGCCATCGCGGTCACCTTCGTGGTTGCCCGGCTGATTTCCAAGCCGTTCCAGCGATATCTCGAGCGCCTGATCGACAGGTCGCGCAACGACGCAAAATTGAGCCTTGTCTGGAAGACCTTTGTTCCGCTCGTCACGCCGATTCTGTGGGTGGTCCTGTTATGGATCGCGATCGCCGTCGCCGACCAACTCGGACTGCGCGACAAGCTCATGTCGGTCGTGGTCAGCCTTGTCAACGCCTGGATCGCGATCCGGCTGATTACCCAGTTCGTGCGCGACGAGGTCTGGGCACGCTTCATCGCCATTGTCGTCTGGGGCATCGCGGCGCTGAACATCCTGGAGTTGCTTCAGCCGACCCTCGACCTCCTCGACAGCATCGCGCTGAGTGTCGGCGAGGTGCGGATCACCGTGCTGACGGTGATCGAGGGCCTGTTCTACCTGGTCCTTCTGCTATGGCTGGCCAACCTGGCCGCACGCATCCTCGAAAACCGGATCAACAAGCTTCCGAACCTGACGCCGTCGGTCCAGGTCCTGTTCTCGAAGCTCCTGAAAATCGTGCTGATCGTCATTGCGATCCTGGTCGCGATCAACAGCGTCGGGATAGACCTGACGGCGCTCGCGGTCTTCGGCGGCGCGCTTGGCGTCGGCATCGGCTTCGGACTTCAGAAGATCGTTAGCAACTTCATCAGTGGAATCATCCTGCTGATGGACAAATCCATCAAACCCGGCGACACGATTGGCGTGGCTGGCACGTATGG
>JAEPNS010000094.1 GCA_017643325.1 Alphaproteobacteria bacterium
TCGACGGTCTTGCCGTTGTGGTCGGTCAGCTTCCCGTAGTCCATCACCTGCAGGAGGATGTTGAACAGGTCCGGGTGGGCCTTCTCGATCTCGTCGAGCAGCAATACCTGGTGCGGGTGCTGGTCGATCGCGTCGGTGAGCAGGCCGCCCTGGTCGAAGCCGACATATCCCGGGGGTGCACCGATCAGCCGCGAGACCGAGTGGCGCTCCATGTATTCGGACATGTCGAAGCGGGTCAGCTCGACACCCAGCGAACGCGCGAGCTGGCGCGCCGCTTCGGTCTTGCCGACCCCCGTCGGGCCGGAGAACAGGTACGCGCCGATCGGCTTTTCCGGTTCGCGCAGGCCCGCGCGGGCAAGCTTGATCGCGCTCGCCAGCGCCGTGAGCGCCTGGTCCTGGCCGAACACCATCGTCTTCAGGTCGCGTTCGAGATTCTCGAGCGCCGTCTTGTCGTCACGGCTGACCGTCTTCGGCGGGATGCGCGCGATCTTCGCGACCACGGCCTCCACGTCCTTCACGCCGACGGTCTTCTTGCGCTTCGACGGTGCCACCAGCGACTGGGCCGCGCCGGTCTCGTCGATCACATCGATCGCACTGTCCGGCAGCTTGCGGTCGTTGATGTAGCGCGCCGACAGCTCGACCGCGGTGCGCAGCCCCTGGTCGGTGTAGCGCACCCCGTGATGCTCCTCGTAGTACGGCTTCAGGCCGCGCAGGATCTTGACGGTGTCCTCGACCGACGGCTCGTTGACGTCGATCTTCTGGAACCGGCGCACCAGCGCACGGTCCTTCTCGAAGTAGTTGCGGTATTCCTTGTAGGTCGTAGAGCCCACGCAGCGCAGCTTGCCGCTCGCCAGAGCCGGCTTCAGCAGGTTCGAGGCGTCCATCGCCCCGCCCGACGTGGCGCCGGCACCGATCACGGTGTGGATCTCGTCGATAAAGAGAACCGCGCCCTCGGTTTCCTCGAGCTCGTTGATCACGGCCTTGAGGCGCTCCTCGAAGTCGCCGCGATAGCGTGTCCCGGCGAGCAGCGCGCCCATGTCGAGCGCGAAGATGGTCGCGTTGGCGAGCACCTCGGGCACCTCGCCCTCGACGATGCGTTTGGCAAGTCCCTCCGCGATGGCCGTCTTGCCCACCCCGGGATCTCCCACATAGAGCGGGTTGTTCTTGGTACGGCGCGCGAGGATCTGGATCGTCCGCTCGACCTCGTGGTTGCGCCCGATGAGCGGGTCGATGTCGCCGTCCTCGGCCTTCTGGTTGAGATTGACGCAGTAGGCCCCCAGCGCCTCCTGCCCCTTCTTGACGACGGTCTCGCCGTCCTCGCCCTCTTCCTCGGAACCACGGACAACGCGGCTCGATTCCTGGCCCGGCACCTTGGCGATGCCGTGGGAGATGTAGTTCACCGCGTCGAGGCGTGTCATTTCCTGCTGCTGCAGGAAGTAGACGGCGTGGCTTTCCCGCTCCGAGAAGATCGCGACCAGAACGTTCGCCCCGGTGACTTCCTCGCGACCCGAGGACTGGACATGGATCGCCGCACGCTGCAGCACGCGCTGGAAGCCCGCGGTCGGCTTCGCCTCTTCCGCGCGGCTGGTGATCAGGCTGGACAGTTCCTCGTCGATATACTGGGAAAGGTCACGGCGCAGGTGATCGATATCGACCCCGCACGCGCGCAGGACGGCCACGGCATCCTGGTCCTCGGTGAGCGAGAGCAGGAGGTGTTCCAGCGTCGCGTATTCGTGGTGGCGCTCATTCGCAAGGGCCAGCGCACGGTGCAGGGACTGTTCCAGGTTCTGAGACAACATATGCGAAGGTTACCTTTCGCGTGGGGGCTTCGTCACCCTGTGGGGCGACTTCAATTCGCTGCGACTATTCCTTCTCCAGCGTACATTGCAGCGGATGCTGGTGCTTCCGCGCGAAGTCCATGACCTGGGTCACCTTGGTCTCCGCGACTTCGTAGGTAAAGACGCCGCAAATACCGACGCCCTTCTGGTGGACGTGCAGCATGATCTGCACGGCTTCCTCGTGCTGTTTGCCGAAAAACCGCTCGAGGATCATCACGACGAACTCCATGGGCGTGTAGTCGTCGTTCAGCATCAGGACCTTGTACATCGACGGCTTTTTCGTCTTGGCCCTGGCCTTGGTCGCAATTCCCGTATCCGAATCGCCGCCGCCGCCGATCGCGTCATCGGAATCGTCGTCGCTCGCCCGCGGGGGGTCGAGAGGCTTTCCGGTCAGTCGTGTCGAATTCCGTAACATCTTGTCTTTGGCGCGGGTTTTCCCGATCCGCAACCGGGAAGCCATTCTACCCGAGGCAACGCGGGCCGCGAAAGCGGCAGAAACCACGGACTCCATAAATGAGTACGGGGCCGCCCGAAGGCAACCCCGCACAAAAGGAGACGGCCCGGCAGAAAATCCTGGCCGGGCCGTCAAACCGCCTACGTATCGGGAGGAGAGTTACGCGGCGATAGACTTGGAGAAGGTCTCAACAGCCTTGTTGATGCGCTCGTTGAGCGGGGCAACAGCCTGGTTGGAAACCTTCACCGAGATGTCCTGGAGCTTCGCGGTCTCGGCCATGAAGCCGTCGAACGCGGTCTTGGCCCACTCGGTCTGCAGGTCCATCAGTTCCTGCGGGTTCTTCGCGGCGCTGAGCTTCTTGGCGGTGGCCATGTTGGCTTCCGCGGTGTCCTGCGCGTACGCGGCAACTTCCTTGCCGACAACCTCGACGCCCTTGGCGACGACATTGCCCGAGACGATCATCGCCTCGACGTTTTCACGGTTGAAGTCGGCGAGCTGGTCGAAGTTCTCGAACACGGATTTCTGCGCCTTGTCCATCTGCTCACGCGCGGTGTTGTAGAACTGCTCGTAGCCGGTGGTGAACGCCTCGGTACCGGCCTGAACGGCGTTCTCGAGGGTCTTCTTCTGCTGCTCGGCAACCGCTTCCAGAGTTTCCTGGGCCGTCTTTGCCGCGCCGTTTTTCTTCGTGGTGGCCATTTTGGACCTTCCTTTCATGTTTTGTGCGCTGCGTCACACAAATCTGTGGTGGGCATGCGACGAAAATACTGACCAAGCCCTTGGATTTATTCATCTGCTGCACTGCAGCATGACCCCTATATGGGGGAACGATATAACGATGTCAACGAATTTTTTGTGCGCTGCACAATATTTTTCTCGCAACCGCAATATTGGCGGTTTTCCGGCGGTTTCAAGGGACGACTTGTGACTCAACACCCGAGCCGACTACATTTTCCGCGCGTGCGTCGGTTTGGGGCGTGGCGGTTCTTCGAGGGGCTCGAAATGACGTACTGCGTGGCGATCAAGGTGAAGGAGGGCGTCGTTGCGCTCGCCGACGGCCGCCTGACCTCAGGCACACAGGTCACGGTGGGCCAGAAAATCACCCTGCACGGAAACCGGGAGAAGTTTTTTGTCGCGACATCGGGGCTTCGCTCGCTTCGCGACAAGACGCTCGCCTATCTCGACCGGGAACTGAGAGGCCGCGAGGACAGCAACTACCCGACCATGCTCGACGCGGTGGAGGCGTTCACGGCGCAGATGCGCGCCGTCGCCCGGTCGGATCAGGAATACCTTCAGGACTCGGATCTCTCCTTCAACCTGCACGCGCTGGTTGGCGGGAAGCTCGCCGAGGATGACGAACCGCACGTCTACCTAGTCTATCCGGAGGGCAACTGGGTCGAGGTGGGCGAACGCACACCCTATCTGGTGATCGGCGAGACGCCATACGGCAAGCCGGTGCTTGACCGTGCTCTGGATTTCGAAACCCCGCTGGCCACCGCCCTCAAGCTGGCCTACCTGTCCTTCGATTCGACACGCGCCAGCGCATCGGACGTCGGGTTTCCCATCGATATCTTCACGTTCAACAACGAGGACCAGACTTGGCGCGAAGCGCATTACGTCGACGACGATGTGCGTGCCCAGCGTTATTGGTGGAACGACGCCATCACCCGCATCGCGCACGAGATGCCCGACGGGCCGTGGGTCGAGGATCTTCTCCCGGCACCCTTATGGGTCGTCGATAGCGAAACCGACGCTGGATAGCATCGTGGTTCGACAGTAAATCAGGCAGGCGGTTGGGCCCCGGCAAGGCGGACGCGCAGGTTGCGCCGGGCCTCGGCCAGTGAACGGCGTGCCAGCTCTTCCGATGTGTCGAGCATTTTCGCCGCCTCGTGAATCTCGAACTGGCACACAGCGACAATCAGCAAAACGGCCTGCTCCTCGACCGTCAGGCTCTGCATCGCCTGACGGCACGCTCCCAGTTCGTCGACACCGCGACGGCTCGGATGCCGGATCGCGCCCTGGTCGAAACAGAGTTCGGCGATCTTCGTGTAAAGAACGGCCCGGGGTTGATGGCAATTCTCGTGCTGCCGGGAAATCCGCTCACGAAGGTCCCGCAAAACATTGACCGCTTGCCGGTCGTCGGCGGCGATCCGCGACGCGAAAGCCGCCAAATAGGGGGCCGCGCGTTCGAACTCGGCATCCGGGTCCTTGCGGCGACCGATACCGAAGAATTTCGACATGGATTCGATTTCGAGCATGTCAATGACACTACAGGCTCTAACCTTTTGAAACTTTAATCCAAATTAAGAAGGCCAGTTTCTTTTCAGACCTGTGTCATGCGCGAAACGCAAGGTGTCGGCGCGGATGTCAGGCGCTTTTGTCAGCGGAAACAGTGCGTTCGAGCCAGTCGCGGTACGGTTGCATGTCGGCCGTTTCTACAAGTCCGGCCAGATCGCGCACAACAATTTCGGCCCGCGCGGTCGCTTGTCGTTCTATCAGCCCGCGCTTCTCGAAATCGGCAAGGACGCGACTGATGTGAACGGAAGTCAGACCGAGTGCGTCCGCAACTACGGTTTGGTTCAGAGGCAGGGCGACGGTCATGCGTTTCGCAGCATGCGGATGAAGACCTTCTCGCCGCGCCAGTTCCAGAATGAGCGCGGCGAGCGCTTCATGCGCGGATTGCCGGCCCACACTCGTCAAATGGCGCACGAGCATCTCGTTATGGTCCATCGAATGAATCGTAAAATACTTCAAGGCAAGCTTGGGATGCTCCTCCACCAGCGCGCGAATGCGCCCCGGCGCTATCACTTCGACCTCGACCGGCGTGACCGAAACGCAACCGTTCGGGGCAACGAAATCGCCCGGTCCCCCGTTCTCCTTCACACCCAGCGCGCTTGCCATCGCGTAACCGAGGCCAGCTTGGTCGCCCTCCCGCCAGAACCGCGTGATCTGACGACGTCCATCCTCCAGAATGGTATAGGACGCCAGCCAACCGGACCGAACAAGGAACACGTTCGATACGGACTCGTCGGCGAGTACGATATCAATACCAGCGGGCATTCTCCGCACGTCACCGTGAAGCGAGCGCGAGATCACGTCGATCTCGTCTGGCGACAAGGCGGAAAGCCCGTAAAATGAACCGCTCGAACCCATTGCTCGACAGCCCCCGGTCGCCCGGCATCACAATCGCAACCGGGCTTTCTGACTAGCAAATTATTGGGTCTACGCGGAAATTCAACTCGGATCGACCTAACCTGCGTCAATACTCAAAAGACGGATTTCCCATGGATTGCCAGCATTAATGCCTTTCGATCCAGGCAACAGCGTGCTCGCTCCACTCGCCCCCCGGTGCCGCACTCTCGCCCAGGATCGAGAAGTGGGTCTTGCCCGGGACTTGAAGCTCCTCGACATCGCAACCAGCTTCCTTCAGGGCCTGCGCGAATTCCTTGCCCTGCGGGATCAGGAACGGATAGTCGTCGCTGCCCCACGTCACAAGGAACGGCGGCGGCGTTTCGGCAATGCGGTGCAGCGGGCTTTTTTCGCGTCCGTCGTCACCTTCGGCCAGACAGGGCGGCGGCCAGTCGCCCATGTCGGAATCGGACGAGACGTCGTAAACGCCCGAGATGGGAAGGCAGCCCTTGATCACGTCCCGGGCAAGGCCGTGGCGGGCCTGCCAGTCGCGGGTCACGGCCAGTTGCGCGGCATAGTGCCCGCCGGACGAGTGGCCGCCCACGAAGACCCGTTGCGCATCGCCGCCGTGCCGGTCCGCGTTCGCGACCAGACAGGCGATCCCGTTGCACAGGTCCGGGAACCCGTCGTCGTAGGTGCTTGGCGCCAGCCGGTGGCCGAGACTGGCGAAGGTGATGCCGGCGTCGTGGAACGCCGGCGCCATGAAGGCCATCGCCTCCTTGTGCCCGCTCGTCCACCGTCCGCCGTGGATGAAGGCAAACACGGCCCCGTTCGGCTCCGGAGCCGGGTAGATCGCGATCCGCTGGTAGATGTCGTCTCCCCACGCGATATCCACGCCCTCGATGTCCCGGCTTCGGTCCCAGAGTTCCTTCTGGAACTCGAGCACGGGCTCCGGCCGCGGAAGCTGGTCCGGATAATCCTCTCGTCTGAGCAGTGGCATGCCCTTCCCCCGAATGATCTTGTAGCTACAGGCCGCGGACGGTGCCGTCCGCCGTGCTGTTGATCTTGATATAGAACGCGCCGTCGTCAAAGCCCTCGACACGCCGGGCTTCGCGAAACGCCACGCCGGTCTCGTCGAACGCCCGCAGTTCCGGAACGAAAGCAAGCCCGGACAGGTCGACGCGGTCCTGGTCGAACACCCAGATCCGGAATGTGCCGGCATTGCAGGACGAGACGATCCAGTAATACTCGTTGCTCTTGACCTGCTGGCCCGCCGGGTCGGGCGCGGCGGCAGCGTCGCGGCCGAACGCGTCTATGATCGTCGCCGCCTGCGCGTTGGTCAGCCGGGCGGTCGACCTGTCCAGTTCCCACGGACCGAGCGGGTTCGAGAACTGGAACCGCGCCACATTCCCGGGCCGGTTGCGCGCGCGCGCAAGATAGTCCGCGCCGCCCTCGACGCCCTGCAGGTCATAGGCCCGCACCTGCTGCTCATAGTTGGCATTGTAGACGAAACGGAAGTGATCGCGGCTGCCGGCGGTGCAGGATGCGCGGATATCGTCGCCCGCGACGTAGCTGAACCATGTGAGCGAACGTTCGATCGGGTTGTCGGTCGAGCCCGTATAGGTCGTGCAGGCTGCAAGAATGGCGGCGGCGGCAACGCCAAGAATGCCGGAACGGGTCAACATTTTCGTGAGCTTGTTCCTGGTTAATGTACGGTTAGTGGACACATGCTATTTACATGGTTTCGGCGCATTACATAGAATCTGTTTGATTCAACTCACAGAATCAGTTCCGGACCCTGGCCCGATGGGATTTGCAACCACGATGCTGCCATTGCGCGAAGCATGTTACAGGATGAGGCGCGTGGCGTCGCACCTCGCGGTGGCCCTCGTGATGGCAACGGTTGCGGTCGGCTTCGGTGCCAGCCCAACGGCGGCCAATCCCAAATATGCCGCGTTCGTGATGGACGCCAACACCGGTCAGGTGTACTTCGCGCGCAACGCGGATTCGCGACGCTTTCCCGCATCGCTCACGAAGATCATGACGCTCTACATGGTCTTCCAGGCGCTGGACAACGGCACGCTCAAGCTCGACCAGCCGCTGCAGGTCTCCCGCCGCGCGGCCGGGCAGCCGCCTTCGAAACTCGGGCTGAAGGCCGGGCGCACGATCACGGTCGAGGACGCCATCAAGGCGCTTTCGGTCAAATCCGCGAACGACGTTGCCACCGTGGTGGCCGAGGCCATCGGCGGCACCGAATCCAACTTCGCACGGCTGATGACGCAGCGCGCCCGTGCGCTGGGGATGAGAAACACGACGTTCATGAATGCCTCCGGCCTGCCGAACAGCAAGCAACGCAGCACGGCCCGGGACATGGCGACGCTCGGCAAGGCGATGCTCGACAGGTTTCCGCACCATTACGAGTATTTTTCGAAGCTCACCTACAAGCACGGCAAGCGGACCTACCGGAACCACAACAAGCTGCTGCGCAGCTACGAGGGCATGGACGGCATCAAGACCGGCTATATCCGCGCATCGGGCTTCAACCTGGTCGCCTCCGCCGAGCGTGACGGCGTCCGCCTGATCGGTGTGGTGTTCGGCGGCAAGACGGGCCAGTCGCGCGACGCCCACATGGTCTCGATCCTGAACCGGTCCTGGGCGCGCGCGCGGACCAATTCCACCGTCGCCGCGCTTCCCCTCCCGAAGCCCAACCTCGACATCATCGACACCTCGCACATGGACCTGCCCCGCCCGGCGGCACCTGCCGACGCGCGGCAGGGCATCGACTGGGGGGTGCAGATCGGCGCGTTCCGAGGCTTCGCCCGCGCGAGAGCGGCGGCAGGCTTCACCGCCAAGCGCCTGAGCGACCTGCCGGAGACCGCCACGATCCAGGTCTCGCCGCTGCACGGCGAGCGCGAGACGCTCTATCGCGCGCGGATCGTCGGCATGGAGCGCGGCGTCGCCGCGCGCGTCTGCCGCGAACTCCGCCGCACGGGCGCACCCTGCGTTATGGTCACGCCCGACGGAGACCTGCAGATCGCCGAAGCCGGCGGCCGGAGCTAGACGCCGGCAAAACCCCGCGCACAAAAAAAGCCCCGCACGACGGCGGGGCTTTTTCGTTCGATGGTCGGACTGTCTACTCGGCGGCCTCGGACTGCCCGATCGCCTCGTTCACCCGCGGCATGACCTCTTCGGCCATCAGCTGCATGGAACGGCGGCCCAGGTCCTCGTCGACCCAGTCCATGCCCGCATAGACGAGCTCGCCGAAGTCGCCGGTGACCTCGCGGAACGCCAGGATCTGGTCGACCACATCGTTCACGGTGCCCTGGATGACGAGGTCATCCATGATCCGCTCGATGTTGATCGCCTCGTCCGGCTCGTCGCGCTCGTGCTTGAACACGGCGTGCCGGTTGGCCTTCTTCAGCTTGCTGTAGATCTGGTTGTAGTAGAACCGGTACGGGCTCTTCTCGTCGTCGCGCCCGTAACGCCGCGCCGTCGCGGCATCATCCGCCACGAAGACCGTGCGCGCGATGCGCCAGTCGGAGGTATCGGCCTCGACCCCTGCCTCGGCCTTGCCCTCGGCATAGTTCTTCCAGTGGGTCGCGGCCCACTTGTCGAGCAGGAAGTTCGCCGACAGCGGATGGAAGTCGCGCTTGCCCATGGCAATCACGCCCTTCGAGAACGGGGCGACCACGGTCCCGACGATTTCGGGGCGCGGCTTCTGGTACGGCTTCGGCATGATGCCGACGCCGGTTTCGGCAAAGATCGTCCGCTCGGTCGAGACCTTGAAGCGGTTGCCCGGCAGGTCGATCTTGTAGGGCGGATCGCGTTCCCAGATCTCGAGGATCACGTCGATCGCTTCCGCGAATATCTGGTTGCGGTCCTCGTCGAGGATGCCGAGAGCTTCGGCGTCGGACGTCAGCGCGCCGGGGCTGATGCCCATGATGAACCGGCCCTCGGCAAGGTGATCGAACATCGCCGCGTGGGTCGCCACAAGGGTCGGATGCAGGTGCGACAGGTTGGTCGTGCCGGTCGCCAGCTTGATGTTCTTGGTCGCGTGGATCAGCGTCGCGTGGAACAGCATCGAGCTGGTGATGTTTTCCGCCGCGTCGGACAGATGCTCGCCCATGAAGGCGTCGTAGAAACCGAGCTCGTCGCAGAAGATGATCGCCTCGCGGTCTTCCTTCAGCGTCTCGGTGTAGTTGCGGTGCAGCGGGTGCACCGGCATGGCGAAGTAACCCAGTCTCATCGCGACCTCTCTCTACATTGGGTGCGGTTTCTCGTTCGATCTCCCGCGAACCATAAACGCTTCGCCGGTCCGGTGCGAACCAGTTTTCGGAAAGGAACTTGTGACGGCGACAGGTGATCCAAAAGCAGCATGGAAAATGGCTGTTTTCCGGACCCTACAGCTCGTCCGGTGCGGCGATCCCGCTGGCGTCGAGCTGCGCGACCAGAGCCTGCTTGAGCCGGTCCAGACCGGCCTCGTCACGCGCCTCGCAGCGCGCGACCAGCACATCCTGCGTGTTGGATGCGCGCAGGAGCCACCATCCGTCCTCGGTGTTCACCCGGACGCCGTCGATGCCGGTGACGTCCGCCCCGTTCTCGGACAGCCGTGCCTCGACCTCGCCTATGACGGCAAACTTGCGCGCCTCGTCGCAGGGGAACCGCAGCTCGGGCGTGTTGTGCACCTCCGGGATGCGGGCCCGGAGCTCGGCCAGAGTGACGGACTGGCGTTCGAGCAGCGACAGCAGACGGACGGCGGCATAGAGCCCG
>JAEPNS010000095.1 GCA_017643325.1 Alphaproteobacteria bacterium
CTTGCGGCCGGCGGTCCTGCCGCGGCCCAGACCAATATCTTCGCGGACGACCCGCTGGTGGTCGCGGTCTACGAGAACAAGGTTGATGCGGTGCGCGCGCTCCTCGTCCGCCAGCATCCGATGGCGCGTCCCGATAGCGACGGGCGGACGGCCATGATCTGGGGTGCGATCCAGGGTAGCTACGACGCGCTCGCCCTGCTTCTGGAAGCCGGCGCGCGAGTGAATCTGGTCGACGATGTGGGAAACAGCGCGCTTTACCACGCCGCCGAGAACGGGCACCTCGATGTCGTCGAGCTCCTGCTCGGACACGACGCCCCGGTAGACCAGGAAAACCGCGATGGACGCACGCCCCTGGCGGCCGCTGCACGCGAGGGGCACCCGCTCGTCGTGCAGGCGCTCCTGGACGCGGGCGCATCGACCGATGTGACCGATTTCACCGGCCGGACGGTGCTTGAGATCGCGCGTGAAGGCCGCTCGCGCCAGGTCGTGCAGATCCTGCAGAGAGCGGGCGCGCGCTAGCGTTTTGCAGGGCGCAGCACATGGTGATGGCTGGCGTCGTAGAGCCGGCTGTCCTCGAACAAACCGTCGCTGCCCAGCACCTCGCCAACAAGAATCAGCGCCGTCCGGGTGATGCCGGATGCCTTCACTTTCTCGCGGATGTCGCCCAGCCGACCATGGATGAAGCGCTCATCGGGCCAGCTGACCCGGTAGGCGACCACGACCGGACAGTCCGCGCCGTAGTGCGGTTCGAGATCGCGCACGACGTTTGCAAGATTGTTTACGGAGAGGTGGATCGCGAGTGTGGCCCCGGCCCGCCCGAGCTCTGACAATTCCTCGCCCGCGGGCATGTCCGAGGCCCGGACCGCGGTGCGGGTCAGGATGACGGTCTGGCTTATGCCGGGCAGGGTGAATTCGCGTTTGAGGGCGGCCGACGCAGCCGCGAACGCCGGGACACCTGGCACCACCTCATAGGGAATTTCCAGCATGTCGAGCCGGCGCATCTGTTCGCCGATGGCGCCGTAGAGCGACGGGTCGCCCGAGTGTACGCGCGCGACGTCCTGCCCGAGCGCATGCGCTGCGGCGAAATGGCCGACAATCTGGTCCAGATGGAGCGGCGCGGTGTCGATAACCTTCGCGTCGCCTGGCGCGTGGGACAGGATCTCGGCGGGGACCAGCGAGCCTGCATACAGGCACACCGGGCACCGGGCGATCAGGTCCCGGCCGCGCAGGGTGATCAGGTCGGGTGCGCCGGGCCCCGCGCCAATGAAGTAAACCGTCATGCTGATGTCTTACCCTTCGCGCCGGGGCGATGGTAGGCTTGCGTACGAGCCAAAGAGGTTTTCGTCGGTCATGACCAAGCTGCGCGCCGGAATTGTTTCCGCTGCTCTCCTTCTTGCCGCCTGTGCGAGCGGGACGGAAGTCGAGACCGTGGGCGGGGGCAAGGCCTATCTCTCCGATCCGGTCGCGGTCGACATCGTCGAGGCGCGTTTCAACGTTCCCTTCTTGCTGCCGCAGATCGATGGTGTGCGGCAAACGCTGCGTGACAACGGCACGGTCGTTCAGGAAACCTACTATTCTGGCGACGCCCGTGTGGCCGTCGTCGAGCATGTTTTCGATGCCTGGTTCAATAACATTTCCATCGAAAGCGCACGCGACGCGGAAGCGTTTTTCGTCTTCCTCGGCCGCACACCGATGCGTGCCGGCTCACCGGTCGTGCGGGAGGCCTCCGGGCCGGGGATCATCGGGTTCGTGGCGCAGGACGGTCCATGTGTCGCGTTTCGGTTCCTGAAGCGGATCAAGGGGTCGACCGGCTACGACAACGACCGGGAGGACCCCGACACGTTCGTCGCCGGGTACTCCTGCGACGCCGACGGCCAGCGTTTCGTCGACCTGTTTGATTTCATGAGCCCCGAAGACAAGGCGCGCGTCGACCGGCGCAACAGCATCTGAGCCGTCAGCCGGTTTTCCTGCGCGTTTGCTTGGCCGCATAGCCGCGCGGCGTATAGGTCCGGATGTGCCCCCCATGGGCCAGAACGCGCGACTGGCTGTTTCCGACGATGACCATCGTGAGCATGTCGATCCGCTCGAGCCGCAGGTCGGCGAGAGAAACGACCTCGACCGATTCACCCGCGCGCGCCAGATTTCGGGCAACCACGACCGGCGTGTCTGCCGGCCGGTGTTGGAGAAGGAGATCGCGCGCGGTTTCCAGAAGCCCCCGTCGGGTCCGGCTCGCCGGGTTGTAGAGCGCCACCACGAAGTCGGCCTGCGCGGCGGCTTTCAGGCGGGCGATCACGGTCTGGCGTGTCGTGAGAAGGTCCGAAAGCGAGATTGCGCAGAAATCGTGGCCGAGCGGCGCCCCGGCGCGTGCGGCGGCGAGCTGCATCGCGGATACGCCGGGCTCGACCGCAACCGCGATGCGCTGCCATTCGGGCCGCGCCTCGCGATCGAGCAGCTCGAACACCAGCGTGGCCATCGCAAACACCCCCGGATCGCCGGAGGACACGAGCACGACCGATTTCCCCTGCGCGGCGAGATCGAGCGCGCGACGGCACCTGTCTTCCTCCGCGCCGAGATCGAAGTCGTGCCGGGTCTTTTCCCGCGGCAACGGTTCCAGCAGGTCGAGATAGGGGCCGTAGCCGACGACGTCGGTCGCCCGGGCCAGCGCTCCATCGGTGGCCGGGATACGATAGTCCGGATCGCCCGGTCCGGTGCCGATCACGGTGAGCGAACCGCGTGGCGTGCCGGTCTTCGCGGCTTCGACACGTGGCCCCCGGGCCACGGCGCAGGTTGCGCGCGCCGACTTGCGTTTCGGTACGACGAGGTTGCTGCGGGGCCCGGCCGCGGCGAGCGCTGCCGCTTCGGCCACACCATGGGCGCCCACCTCCCGGAACACGATCTCGGACGGGTTGGCCAGCCGCGGCGTTTCCGCTTCGAGCGAGTCCGCCGACATGAACCGCGCGGAAACACCGAGGTCTTCGGCCACGGCATGGACGGCCGGCTCGTCCGCCTTGACGTCTATGGAAAAGATACCGGCGACCGATTCCGGGGCAAGCCCCGCCTCGTCGAGCGTGTCGCGCACGAGCCCGACGAGCTCGTCGGCGCTGCAGCCGCGTTCGCACCCGACCCCGACTGCAAGTGTCGGCGGGTTCAACACCAGTTCGCGGGGATTGGGCGTGATCTTGCGATCCGATACCCGCACCATCCATTCACCGTCGCGGTCGAGGGGCAGGGCGGCGAGCCAGTCGGGCTCCCCGGCCTCGATGACGAGGGCCGGGTTCCGGCCGGCGAGGGCTTCGGCGACCAGCGGTTTCACGGTTTGCGGATTTGCGATGTGCCAGCCCGGCGGCGGGTCGTCGAGGGCGACGCCCAGCGCCGTGTCGCTTGCGGTCGTGACGGCCGGATGTCCCCCGAGGGCGTCCGCGATGCCGCGCGCGAGCGCGTTCGCGCCGCGATGCCCGCCGAGCAGGGGTACGATGCTTGAACCGTCGGGCGCGACCGCGACCACAGCCGGCTCGTCCGCCTTGTCCGACAGGGCGGGCGCGAGGGCGCGGATGAGAATTCCCGTCGCACAGACGCCGACGATCGTTTCACCGCCCCGGAACAGCGCCCGCAGGTGTCCGGCCGCGTCGGTGAACGTCTCGTCCGCATCCCCGACCCGCCCGGACAGGCCGTGGACGCGCGCATCATCCAGCACGGCGGCAAGCCGTTGGGCCAGGATGCCGCCGTCCCTCGTCAGTGCGACCACCGCTATGCCCATGCCGCTCCCCGCCGGTGCACGAGCACCATCGAGAAATAGGGCGCGGGTGTCGCGTCTACGTCGGTCAGCGCGACGTGGCGCTCGTCCTCCATCGTCGCCCGCTCCACGTACTCTGCCCGATCCGAAAGGCCGAGGTCGGCCAGGATTGCCATGATCCGCGGCAGGTGACGCCCCACCTTGATGATCGCCGCGGAATCGCTGGTCTCCAGCCGCGCGCGCAACACATCGTCCGGCAGGGGGGCGGGAAGGATGGTCAGGATGTCGTTCTGGGCGGCGAGGGCCTTGCGCGAGACGGCGGCACAGGCCGTCAGCGATGACACGCCGGGAACGACGTCCACGGGCCATCGCTCCGCGAGCCGTGCGAACAGGTACATGAAAGAGCCGTAGAAGAACGGGTCACCCTCACACAGGATCGCGACGTCCTGCCCGGCGTCCAGGTACGTCCCGATCTCCTCCGCAGCCCGGTCGTAGACCGCCTCGACGGGAAACCGGTCAGCCGAGAGCGGCATCCGTATGGCGATCTCGGTGGCCGCCTCGGGCAGGTGTGGTGCCGCGATGCGCCGGGCGAGGCTCTCGCCGTCTTCGGGCGCGGGATAGGCGATAACGCTCGCGCGGGCGAGAATGCGCGCCCCCTTCAGCGTCATGAGGTCCGGGTCGCCGGGCCCCACGCCGATTCCGATCGCAGTGCCGGTCATGGTTTCACGGCCTGCCACTGGGTGACCGGCATGGCCGAACGCCAGCCGGTCAGGCGGCCGACCGGCTCGGCATGGCTCACGGCGATCCGGGACAGTTCCCCGCCGTGCGCGTTATGGGCCCGGAACAGTGCCTGTTCGCCTTCGAGTGTGACGGCGTTCGCGACCATGTGCCCGCCCGGTCTCAGTCGCGCCCAGGCGGTGTCGACGAGATCCCCGTCCGCAAGCCCGCCGCCGATGAAAACCGCATCCGGATCATCGAGGTCGGCGAGTGTCGAGGAGATATCTGCTGTGACAATGTCGAGGAACGGCGTTCCGAGCCGGGCCGCGTTCTGGGCCATCATGGCAGCCCGGTCCGGATCGCGCTCGACGGCGGTGGCCCGTGCGCCCTGCCCCTGAACGTCCTGCGCGGCGCGCAGCCACTCGATTGCGACCGATCCGCAGCCGGCGCCCAGGTCCCAGAGATAGCGGTCGGGCATCGGCGCGAGGGCGGACACCGTGACGGCCCGCACGACCCGCTTTGTCATCTGGCCGTCATGGACGAAGGCATCGTCGGGAAGCCCCGGCACCGGCGGATGGTAGCGGGCATCTGGCCCGGGCAGGCATTCCACGCCGATCGTGTTGAGGTCTGCGATCCCGTCCTCCCGCCAGGTCTGGGCGATACCGTGGCGCACGGATTCGTCGGCTGCCCCCATATTCTCGAACACGTGAAGGATGCTCGGGCCGAACCCGGCGGAGCGCAGGATGTCGGCCAGGCGGCCGGGCGTGCTCCCGTCGTGGCTCAGGATCAGGAGCCTGCGTTCCGGCAGCAGGTGAAAGTGGAGCAGCTCCAGCGGACGCCCGTGCAGGGTCAGGCAGGTGCAGGCGTGCAGCGGCCAGCCGAGGCGCGCGGCGGCGAGGCTGAACGCACCCGGAGCGGGCAGGATCGACATGTCTTCCGGTGCGAAATGCCGCGTCAGGGTCGAGCCGATACCGAAGGACATCGGATCACCTGTGGCGAGCACGACCACGCGGCGGTCACGGGCGGCATCGATTTGCGAGACGATGTTGTCGAGCGGAAACTCCCACACGATCTTTTGCGCCGCGTCGTTGCGGACCATCGACAGGTGGCGTTGTCCGCCCACGAGCAGCTCTGCATGTTCCACCAGGGATCTTGCGGGACCGGCGAGGCCCTCGACCCCGTCGGCGCCGAGCCCGACCACATGCAGCCAGGCGCTCAAACGGCGTCTCCGCAGAGCGCGTTGACGGTTGCGGCGGCGACGGCGCTGCCACCGCGACGCCCATGCAGGCAGATGTAGGGGGCCGGAGTCCGGTCGATGAGCGCGGCCTTCGATTCCGCCGCGCCGACAAAGCCCACCGGCATGCCCACGATGAGCGCTGGTTTCGGCCAGCCCGACGCGAGGCCTTCCAGCAGACGGAACAGCGCGGTCGGGGCATTGCCGATCGCGACGACGGCGCCGTCGAGGAACGGCACCCAGAGATCGACCGCGGCAGCCGAGCGGGTGGTCCCGCCGCGCGCCGCGTGGCCGGCCACCTGGCCGAGGGGGAGGGTGCAGACCACGCGGTTCGCTCCGGGAAGGCGGGCGCGGATGATTCCGTCGGCGACCATGCGGGAGTCGGCCAGGACCGGCGCGCCGCGTTCCAAGGCCTCGCGTCCGGCCTCGACCGCGCCGTCGGACCAGGTGAGGTCGGCGATCGCCCCGGCGTCGCCAATGGCGTGCGCGATCCGCAGCGCCACCCGGTGCAGCTCCTCCGGGATGCCGGAGAGGTCCGCCTCGGCGCGGATGGCCGCAAAGGATTCGGCGTAGATGGCCTGCGGATCGCGCAGGTAGTCCGGGGCGGGGTCGCTCATGGCGTGCGGCGCGGCCGATCAGTCGCCTTCGGCCGGCAGCGTGCGGGGGCCGTGGGGATGGTCGGCATGCGGGTAGGGGTGGTGATGCCCGTGATCGTGATCGTGGTCGTGATCATGGTCGTGGGGGTGGTCATGATCATGGCCGTGGCCGTGATGATGGTGACCGCCGGCGTCGCCGGTTCCGATCCCCTCGACATGGTGATGATGGCTCTCCTGGGGCAGGCCGACCTCGGCTTCGAAGCCGAGGACCTGCTCGCGGTACTTGCACATCTGGCAGTTCATGACGTTGGTGCCGTTGAGGATCTCGTCGATCCGGTCGGCGAACGTGTCCAGCACCTGGGGGTGGTCGTTCAAATATTGTGCCTTGATAAATTGGATGTCCGGGTATTTCGCAGAGATTATGTCCGTATGGTCATAAATGCGGTTCACAAGGACACCCGTGAAGAGGAAATACGGGAACACCACGATGCGCTTGTAGCCGAGCTTCACCGCGTGCTCGAGGCCCGGCTGCACCAGCGGGAAGGTCACGCCCGAATAGCAGGTCTCGCCCCAGCCGAGCCCGAGGCCTTCCCAGAGCATGCGCGAGACCTTGGCGACGTTGGAATTGGCATCGGGGTCCGACGCCCCGCGCCCGACGGTCATCAGCATCGTCTCGTGGCGCGGCACCGGGCCGAGCTCCGCGTCCGCCCTGTCGAGCGCCTCGGTCACCCGGTCGCCGGCGGCGCGGATCATCTTCAGGTCGATGCCGAGCTCGCGCCCGTAGATGATCTCGACGCCGGGATTTTGCGCGGCGTATGTGTTGAGGACCGAAGGGATGTCGTTCTTGGCGTGGCCCGCCGCGAACAGCATGCCGGGCAGTGCGAAGATGCGGGTGACGCCGCGCGCCACGAGCTTGTCGAGCCCGTCCCGGATGATCGGCGTGGCGAACTCGAGAAACCCGTGTTCCACCTCTCGGTCCGCAAAACGTTCGCGCAGCGAGTCCGCGACAACCGCGAACTCGCGCACGGCACCCTCGTCGCGGCTGCCGTGCCCGCACACCATGATCCCAAAATCGTCGGCCATGAAAATCTCCTGCTGGCGCGCAATAGACCATGCCCGCCGGGTGCGGCCAAGGGGTGCGTCCGATTGACCCGGCGCGCGGTCCGCTCGCAGGATGCACGCCATGCTTCTCGGCTTTGAAAGTGCCGGTCTCGCACCGCCGGTGATCCTGTTTCTGGCCCTGCTCCTCGATGCACTTGTCGGCGAATTCGGGCCGCTGTTCAGGGTGATTCCACATCCCGTGGCGTGGATCGGTGCGCTCGTCGGCTGGCTCGACCGGCGCCTCAATCGCGCGCGGCGCAGCGATCGCGCGCGCGCGGTGCGCGGCTTTCTGGTGCTCGTGTTCATGATCGCCCTGGCGGCGGCGGCCGGCTGGGGGCTGCACGACCTTGCGCAGCGGGTCCCGCACGGGTGGGCGCTCGAACTGGTGGTCGTGACCCTTCTCGTCGCCCAGCGCAGCCTGTTCGATCATGTCCGCGCCGTGGCCCGGGCCCTGGAGCGCGACGGCCTGTCCGGCGGCCGCGCCGCCGTGGCGAAGATCGTGGGGCGCGATCCGGAGACACTCGATTCCCACGGCGTGTCGCGCGCCGCTGTCGAGAGCCTCGCGGAGAGCTTCGGCGACGGCGTGGTGGCGCCGGTGTTCTGGTACCTGCTGCTCGGCCTCCCCGGGCTGCTGGTCTACAAGACGGTCAACACCATGGATTCGATGATCGGGTACCGCACCGAACGGCACGCGGCGTTCGGACGGGCGAGCGCGCGCTGCGACGATGTCCTGAATTACCTGCCCGCGCGTATCGCGGCGGCGCTGATCGTCGTCGCGAGTCTGTTCGTTCCGCGCGGCAGGCCCGGCGCATCGCTGCGGGTGATGGCGCGTGACGGGGGCAAGCACCGCTCGCCGAACGCTGGGTGGCCGGAGGCCGCGATGGCGGGTGCGCTCGCGGTGGCGCTGGCGGGGCCGCGCGCCTATGGCGGCACGACCGAGAACGAACCCTGGGTGGGGGCCGAGTTTTCGGCGCAAATCGGCCCGCCGGACATCCGGCGCGCCCTCTACCTGTTCGCGGTGGCCTGCCTGATCGAGGCGGTGATCGTCGCGGCGCTCGCCAGCCTGACCCTGTCCGACGGGGTCCTCTAGTTCGTCCTGGCCCTGCCCGGGGCCGATTCCGCCCAGGCCACGATCTTGTCGATCCACACCTTGCGCGGGGCGTAGAACGTTCCGTGTCCGCCGCCGTCTTCCAGCACCACCTCCTCGAAGGTCAGGTTCGGCGCCTTCGCGACGGCCTCGCTACACGTTCCCGCGATCAGGTCCTTGCTGTCATACATCGAGAGCATCCGGCCCCGCATGCGGCTCGCGTCGTTGGCGAGGAAGCTGTCGTAGGACTTGCGGACCGGGCCCTTTCCGCAGCCCGCCATATTGACGATGTTCAGTTGCGGCTGCTTGGCCATGGCCGCCACGAGAAGGGCCATGCCGCCGCCCTTGGAGAAACCGGCAACGGTGATGTTGGTCGGCGGCACCCCGGCGTCGAGCAATGCCTGGATCTGGGGCAGCACCCGGGTGCGCACGTAGCGGCGCGGGTTCGTTTTCTCGCGCCGCAGTTCCGAGATCACCTCGAACCCGCCGATCGCCAGGCCGCCGAGGATTTTCTCGTATTCGAACGGGCCGCGCTTGGGGTGCGGTTCGCTCAGCGGACGCGACTCCGGCCAGCCACCGTGGAGATAGATCAGGTACATCGCGTCCGGCTTGATCTGGGCCGGCACGTCGGTGTGGATCTCGCCCGCCCGGGCGGGTCCGAGCGTCGCGAAAGCGAGGCCCGCGACGGCGATTGCAATTGTCCTGAAAGCGTGCGGCATCGGTCTACTCCTTGCCCCGTTCGTGCGCGATCTCGAGGATGCGCCGGGTATCGAGGTGAACGTCCATATGGTCGGCCAGGCGGTCCAACGCAACGTCCACGCGATGATTCCACTCTATTGTGGCCGAAGCACGACAATCGATCCGCCGGAGAAACGCCGCGCGGAACGCATCCGTTCCGAACAGGCCGTGGAGATATGTGCCCGCGATGCGGCCGGTGCCGTCCGTCGCCCCGTCGGGCCGGCCGCCGTCCAGTGCCAGGAAGGGCCGTTGCGTATCCGGGCCGGCCGTCTCGCCCATGTGCATCTCGAAGCCGGTGACATGGATATCCTCTGCCGCTGTCCGCCCCGCTGCCGGAGACAGCGTCTTTTCGACGGCGATCCGCGTCTCCACGTCCAGCAGCCCGAGGCCCGGCGTGGTACCCGCGGGGCCTTCCGTTCCCGATGGATCCGAAATCGTGCGGCCGAGCATCTGGTAGCCGCCGCACAGCCCGAACACATGCGCCCCGCCTTCGGCGGCGACGCGGATCTCCTCGACCCATCCGTTGCGGCGCAGTTCGTCCATGTCCGTGCGGGTGGACTTCGAGCCGGCCAGCAGGATGAGGTTGGCGTCGCCGGGCAATGACTCGCCGGGTTCGACGAGACGCAGCGCCACGTCCGGCTCGGCCGCCAGCGGGTCCAGGTCGTCGAAGTTGGCGATCCGCGCCAGGCGCGGCACCGCGATCCGGACCGGCGCACGGCCCCAGTCGCCGGCCACGTAACGGCTTCCCAGCGAGGCCGTGTCCTCGGCCGGCAGGTCGCGGGTGGCATCGAGCCAGGGCACCACGCCGAGGGATGGCATGCCCGTCCGCTGCGCGATCAGGGGCAGCGCGTCGTCGAACAGGGCCGGATCGCCGCGAAAGCGGTTGACGATATGGCCTTTCAGGCGGGCGCGCT
>JAEPNS010000096.1 GCA_017643325.1 Alphaproteobacteria bacterium
CGCAGGCGCTCGCGGAAACGGGGGATGCGGACGCCGCCGCCGACGCCGGGGCGCGCGCGGATGCCGCCGAGGCCGATCAGGTCGCCAGAGTCGGCGCGTCACTCCTGTTTCATGGCGACGGATTGCGCGCGCACGCGTGCTTCGACCGGGCGCTCGAACTGCACGAGGCGTGTGTCAGCGCGCACTGGCTGCTGGGCGAACTGTTCAGCCGGCGCGGCGAGATCGACCGGGCGCTCCACCATTACCGGCGTTGCCTCGAAATTGATCCGGACGCGAATGGCCCGGCCTACATGATCGCCGCGCTCGGCGGGGCGTCGGCACCGGACCGCGCGCCGGACGCGTATGTGGCGGCCTTCTTCGACTGGTATGCGGACCATTTCGACGCCCACCTGACGGAGCGGCTCGCCTATACCGGGCCGCGGCAGGTGGCCGAGGCACTGGCCACGGCCCGCCCGGATGGCTTCGGCCGGGTGCTGGACCTCGGATGCGGGACCGGGCTGGCGGGCGAGGCCGTCAAGCCGCATTCGGACTATCTGGTGGGCGTCGACCTCTCGCCCGCGATGCTGGAAAAAGCCCGCGCGACCGGGGCCTATGACGAACTCGTCGAGGGAGAACTTCTGGACGTGCTGGGGTCGCGGGCCGACGCGGAGTTCGATGCGGTCATCGCCGTCGACGTGCTGGTCTATGTCGGCGCGCTCGACCGGCTGCTCGCGCAGGTCCGTCGCACCCTGGGCGCCGATGGTGTGTTCATCGCGACCTTCGAGGACGCGGATGCGGATGCGGCATGGGAGCTCTCGGCGAGCGGCCGGTACCGCCACGCGTCGCGGTACCTCAGGGAGACCGGCCTCGCGGCCGGTTTCGCGGCTGTGGAGGTGACGCCGACGACCCTGCGCGAGGAGTACGGGGAACCCGTCGCAAGCCTCATTGCCGTGTTCGACGCGCGCCCGGCATAGAAAAACGCCCGGCCGGAGCCGGGCGTCTTTGTTACTGGCCGGTTGTGCCGGGGCGTTATGCCGCCTCCTGCACCGCCTTGCCGTCGATCAGGTCGAGGAAGGCCTCGAGGCGGCCCGCGCTCGAGGATTCGCTGATCGCGGTGATCAGCTTGCCGTCGACAACCAGGTTCTCGTCGGGTTCCCAGTTCGCACCGGCGCGGGTCAGGTCGTCACCGAGCTCCGGCTCGCCGGCCACCCGGCGGGCAGCCGCCACGTCGGCGGACACCAGCAGGCGGACCGCATCGCCGATCACGAGCATCGGCTGTTCGGCGTCCAGGAACGCGGCGATCAGGCGCTTGGTGTGCGGGTTGTCCTGCAGCGTGTCGGCGCTGTTCTTGCCGTCGGGCAGGATCAGGCCTTCATAGTCCGCCGCGAGGGCATCCGCGATGTCTTCGTCGGCCATGAAATGGTGGCCCCACGCGCCGTCGTGCCAGCCCTGGACGAGACCGCCGTCAGGCGAGATCACCTTGACCTTACGGCCGCGGGCGAGGAGGGTTTTCTGGGTATCGGTAAACGTCGTCTCTGCAAATCCGGCAGCGGCGAGTATTGCAATTGGAAGTTTTTCTTCTGCCATATTAAGCACTCCATGGTTGTGGCGCGCGGTTTCGGGAAAATCCGCTACTGCGCCGTGGCAAGCCTGTCCGGGATGCGCCTGATAACGCGCAATCCGGCTGGCTTGCTCGTTCGGGATCAGGCCCCCGATCGGGTGGCGGGGACCAAAACCGCGATGTCGATGATGCCCGGAATGTAGGAATCACATCCGGCCAAGTCAATCAGCGGAGCCATGTTGTGCGGTTTCGCCGCATACGCGGCGGACGCATACGGGGAATGCGGCGCGAATCCGGCTCTAGGCGCTCTGCGCGGAGACCGGGCTATCGGTTCTCGCGGCCGATGTGGGCAGCGGTGTCGCGCCCTCGTCGCGGGTGATCGTGCCGGCGATTTCCCCGCCCGATTCCACCTCGATGCGCCCGTACTTGATCGTCCCGGTCACATGGCCGCCCGAGCGGATCTGCAGAACACCGGAGACGTTCAGTTCGCCCTCGAACCGGCCGTGAATCTCCGCATCGGTCACGTTCGCCGAGCCGGTGTAGATACCACCCTCGGCGATCTCGAGGACCTCGCTGTTGAGAGTCGCCTCGACCGTGCCCTCGACGACCAGCGTGTCGCAATCCGAGACTTCACCCTTGAGCTTGATCCCCGGCCCGACGGTCATCCGCGCGCCGACGCTGCGGGCCTGGCGGGGCGTGTCCGTGTTGCGCCGCACGGTCTGGCCGCTCAGCGGAACCGGAGGGATTTCGTCCAGGCTGCGTGCCGGGGTGGCGGGTGTCTGTTCCGCGTCGCTCATATCCGTTTTCCCGTGGGGGCCGCTCTCACCGTCGCTGTCCGCATCGGGGGCATTGCCCGCAATTTTTCGTTTCAAGAACACTGTATCGCAACTTGCTGTTGTGACGTCACGCGATTTTCCGGAGGGTTAACGTCCGTCCCGTCGCGTTATTCCGAATTTGAACGAACATTCGGTCGAGGATATGTCGCCGTCGCGGCGCAAAGGCGATTTCTGCGCTGTGTTTGCCGCATTTTCGCGCGGAGGTGGCCCCAAAGCGAACGCACCCGGCTCGCCTGAGCCGGGTGCGTCCAAAACCGGAGGTTGGTCCGGGGCGATCAGCCGTCGACGGAAACGACCCGAACGTGCCAGGGGCCGCTGGCCTCGACGACGATCTTGAAGTTGCCCGGGCCCGTGAAGGGCATGTTGCCCGTCATGGGGCCGGCGTCGTCCTCGCGCGACTGCGGCGCGCTGGAGATCAGCTCGATATCGTTCTGGTCGACAACCTTGACCAGGAACTTGCCGCCGGTCGCTGACCAGCGGATTTCGAACCGCCCGTCGGCCTCGAACACTTCGCCGACCTTGGCGTCGGCGGCACGGTCTTCGTACAACAGGGTCGTCTGGGCGATGGCGCCCGAAACGGCAAAGGAACCCAAGGCGATCGCCATCGCAAAGGCCAGGACAAGGGCGTGAATCTTTCGTTGAACAAGGCTCATGTTTTCATCTCGTCAGTTTGGTTGGTCCGGCGTGTCGCATTTCGACACGGCTGACTTCGCTCCCAACTACACCGTCCCCACGGTGCATATCATACTACCGGTTGCGGGCCTGTTAACCTTTATTAACGCATCATTCTGCGACAGGCGCCACGTTACGACCCCATCCACGCAAGCTGCGTGCCAAGTTGGCGCGCCCGACAGGATTCGAACCTGTGACCTTCGGCTTCGGAGGCCGACACTCTATCCAACTGAGCTACGGGCGCATCTCGGCGCGGACCATTGCGCCAAACCCGCCCGACGTCAAGCATACGTTGGTCAAACGCATGCCGCGCACCATATATTCCGGGAGGCGTCGCAACGCCTGACTGTGTCCGAGCGGAGGCCCCGATGACCGAAAAGAGTGACGACAAGATCGAGAAAACCGATGCGGAATGGCGCGCGCAGCTGACGCCGGAGCAGTACCACATCACGCGCGAGGCCGGCACCGAACCGGCGTTCACGGGGAAATATCACGCCAGCAAGGACCCCGGCGTGTTTCATTGTGTGTGTTGCGGGACCGCATTATTCGATTCCGACGAAAAATACGATTCCGGGACCGGATGGCCGAGTTTCTGGAAACCGGTGTCTGACGATGCCGTCGAAACCCACGTCGACCGCTCCTACGGGATGGTGCGCAACGAGGTCGTTTGCGCGCGCTGCGATGCCCATCTGGGGCATGTGTTTCCGGACGGGCCGCCGCCGACCGGCCTTCGCTTCTGCATGAATTCCGCCTCGCTGGAACTCAAGCCGAAGGACTAGGGCGCGACCGGCCGTCAGAAGTGCTCGGAGCGGATGACCTCCACATCCGAGACCGCGACGATCCCGATCTGACGTTCCACCACCTCGTAGATCTGCCCCAGCGTCTCGTCGAGGCGCGACGCATCGATGATGCAAACGATCGCGACCATGTGTCCGGCCGCGCTTACAAGGCCGTTGCGGTCCCACACGCCGTCCTGGCCGCGGCCGCCCTGGGCGGGAAATACGGTGTAGCCGAGTACCCCGGTACGGTCGAGGACGTCGGTCAGCCTGCGGGCGACGACACGTTCGATGATGATCTCGATCCGTTTCTTGGGATGAAGTTCCATGGGCGTCACTCCTTCGGCACCGCGTTCACCACGGTTCAGGTCACCATTTCCGCGGCGGCGGTGTATAGCGGGATTCCGATGGCCAGATTGAACGGAAATGTCACACCGAGCGACATCGTCGCATAGATCGCCGGCCGCGCCTCCGGCAGGGCGATCCGCATGGCGGCAGGGACCGCGATATAGGACGCGCTCGCCGCAAGTGTTACGAGGAGCGCCGCGTTGCCGGCCTCGAGGCCCATGGCGGCGGCGGCCGCGAGCGCGATCGTGGCCGATATCAGCGGCATGTACATGCCGAACAGGATCGTCTGCAGGCCGAGTGCGCCCCGGCTGCCCCGAAGCCCGCGCCCGGCGATCAGGCCCATGTCGAGGAGAAACAGGGCCAGCACGCCCTTGAACGGGTCGACGATGAAGGGCGCCATTGTCAGCAGGCCCTCCTCGCCCGTGATCCAGCCGATGAAGAAGGCCCCGACCAGGACGACGATCGAGCCGTTGAGCAGGATTTCCTGGAACAGCGACCCGTTGTTGCGCGCGCCGCGGTCGGACCCCGCGTCGTGCCGGCGCGCGAGCCAGATCCCGGTCAGGATCGCCGGGGCCTCCATGGCGGCGGCAACCGCGACGAGGTAGCCGTCGAACAGGATCGCCTGGCTGCGCAGGAACTCGTTTGCCGCAATGAAGGTCACGATGCTGATGGACCCGTAGTGCGCGGCCACGGCCGCCGCATCCACTTTCGGCAGCGGGCTTGTGAGCCGCAGCAGCGCGAAGGCCAGCACGGGGATCGCGAAGCTGAAGGCGATCCCGGCAGCAATGAGCATCAGCAGTTCGGCGTCGAGGCCCGCACGGGCCACTTCCGCGCCGCCCTTGAAGCCGATGGCGAGCATCAGATACAGCGAAAGCGCCTTGGCGAAGGGCTCGGGTATGTTGAGGTCGGAGCGGGCCAGCGCCGCCGCGAGGCCCAGCACGAAGAACAGGACCATCGGCGAGAGCAGGTTCGCCGCAAGCACCCCGATCACGTTTTCCATGGTCTCGGCCCCCCGCCGCCATGCGTGATGAACGCATCGATCCGACGATTCAATAAACCCGCGGGGCCGGACATACCAGCCTGCGCGACGCGAACGTGACCGAGTCTACCCTGCCGGAAGGCGTTCGCGCACGTCGCCCGCATCCGCACCCGACGGGAGCGGCGCGTCCGGCGAGCGCATCCAGGCCAGGATGTCCTGCCAGACCGTCTCGCCCTGCAGGTCGCGGAGCAGCATGTGGTAGCCGTCCTCGTAGACGGCGACCCGGTGGCGCGGGTCGTCGGTCTCCGGAAGCGCGTCGATGGTGCGTCGCGCCGCCTCGGGCGGGACGATATCGTCGTTCGCGCCGAACAGCATCAGGGCCGGGGCGTCGAAACGCGTCGACGTCGCGAGGGCGTCGTCCATGAGGTTCACGATCCCCCACATCGCATCGATGCGCGTGTTCTTGATCACGAGCGGGTCGCGATTGAGCGCGCGCAGCATTTCGATGTTGTCGGAGGGGTGGCGCTTGATGCCCTTCGGCGACAGGGCCAGCCACGGCATCGTGTGCGCAAACAGCCACAGGCTCGCCGTCTGGTACCCGGGCATCGTCTCGCGCCCCCACACGGCCGGCGCGACAAGCACCAGGCCGTCGACGTCCAGCGGCCCGACGTCCCAGGCGGACATGAGCACGGCCCCGCCCATACTCTCGCCCAGCGCAAAGCGCGGCAGTCCGGGATAGGCCTCCGCGATCGCTGCGACCGCACCGCGCGCGTCGTCCGCGAGGATATCGTGGCCCGGCCACATGCCGGTCTGCGGCGCCTGCCCGAAGCCGCGCTGGTCATAGGCGACCACCGCCACGCCGTTGTCTGCCATCCAGGGACCGAACGTCGCGAACGCCTCGCTATAGTCATTGAAGCCGTGCAGGGCGAGGACGACCGCACGCGGCGTCGTGTCAGGCGACCAGAGGCGCAGCGGCAGCCGGGTCCCGTCGCGGGTCACGTAGTGTTCTTCTGTCAGTTTCGGGGGCATGGGATTTTCGGCGTTGGGGCCCGGGGCCTGGATGCGCGGCGCACACGCCGCCAGCAGGACGGCCAGCAGGATGGGCAGGACGGTACGCGCGCTCATGCGCTTTCGGGTGCGTCGCGCGTGAGCGCCAGGAAGACATCCTCCAGGTCGGGCTCCTCCGTCGAGAGGTCTGCGACGGTGAGCCCGGCGCGCGCGACGGCGGCGAGGATTTCGCGGACCTGGGTCTCCCGCGTGCGGTAGCGGAATACCAGCGTATTCGGGGCGGGGCGTTCGACGGTGAATCCCGAAAGGGAATCGGGGATGTCGTCGAGCTCCTCCGCGAGGGTGATCCGCAACTCCTTGTTGTCGAGCCGTCCCACGAGTGCGCGCGTCTCGTCGCAGGCGATCACCTGGCCGCGGTTGATGATGGCGATCCGGTCGCAGAGCTCCTCGGCCTCCTCGAGGTAGTGGGTCGTGAGCACGATCGTCGTGCCGTTCGCGTGCAGGTCCTCGACGAAATCCCAGAGCGATTTGCGCAGTTCGATATCGACGCCAGCGGTCGGCTCGTCGAGCACGAGGACCGGCGGGTTGTGCACCAGCGCCTTGGCGACCAGGAGGCGCCGGCGCATCCCGCCCGACAGGGAACGCGAATACGCATCCGCCTTGTCGGCCAGGCCGACCCGCTCGAGGATTTCCATCGTCCGGCGCTCGCCCGGCGGCACGCCGTAGAAGCCGGCCTGCACCTCGAGCATCTCGCGCGGACTGAAGAAGGCGTCGAGATTGAGCTCCTGTGGCACAACGCCGATGGCCGCGCGCGCCGACCGGGGGTCCCGGTCGATGTCGAGGCCCCATACCTGCGCGGTGCCGCCGGACTTCACGACGAGCCCGGCGAGAATGTTGATGAAGGTCGACTTGCCGGCGCCGTTGGGCCCCAGAAGGCCGAATATCCCGCCGCGCGGAATATCCAGGTTCACCCCGCGCAGCGCGTGGACATCGCCGCTGCCGTCGGATTTGTAGACCTTGTCGAGGCCGCGCGCCGAGATTGCCTGGTCGGGTGCGGCGTCGGTGCCGGTGTCATGTGCGGGGCGTGTCGTCGCCTGGTTCATCGATGTGCGGCCGGACCCGGGGCTTGGGTGTGGAACGTGTTGTCGCGCGAATGCGCTTCGCCTATGTATGACCTCGACGCACGGCGCACAACCGCCGCGCGCCACGCGCCGATTGCAGGAGCCCGAGCAATGCAACCCGCAGAGACCATCGAAGTCGAAAGCCGCGAGATCGCCTGTGATGGCGGCGGCGGTGCCCTGGGTCATCCGCGCGTGTTCCTGAACATGGGCGAGAAGACGGGTATCGACTGCCCGTACTGCGGCCGCCATTTCGTCCTGTCGGCCGACGCGCCGGCCTCGGCGGGCCATTGACGGCCGACACGCGGACCCTTCCCGCACCGATCCGCACACGCCGCATGACGCTTGTGCCCGTGGGGCGCGAGCTTGCCCGCGCGCTGCTCGCCGACCGGAAACTTGCCGCGGAGATCGCCGGCGGACTGGTGCACCGTGACTTTCCCGATCCGGACCTGACGGCGAAGCTGCCGGCCTTTGCCCAGCGCCTCGACGACGCCGCGAACACGGCGCTGCGCCATACCGCGCCGCGCGACCCGGCGGGGTGGGGGCTCTGGCTGTTCCGGTACGAGGTCGAGCGGATGGTCGTCGGGGCCGCGTCGTTCACGGGGCCGCCCAACGCCGCGGGCGAGGTCGAGATCGGCTACCAGATCGTCGCGGCGCACCGGCGCCGGGGGCTGACGGTCGAGGGATGCGCGGCGTTGATCGACTGGGCCTTCTGCGACACGGCGACGGCGGCCGTCACGGCCGACTGCGGCGAGGACAACGCCGCCTCGATCCGCACGCTGGAGAAACTGGGCTTAGCCGTCGACCGCACCGCACGCGGCCGCCTCTACTGGCGCTTGCCGCGTCCCGGCCGCGGGTCCTAGCATCGGTCCCGGGGGAGGACGAACCATGGCCGACTACACACTCTACGGGCATCCGCGCTCGGGCAACGCGTACAAGACCGCGCTGATGCTCTCGATGACGCAAACCGCCTACGACTTCGAACTCGTCGACCTCATGGACGGCTCGAACCTGCAGCCCGAGTACCTGAAGATCAACCCGATGGGGAAGGTGCCCACGCTGGTCCATGGCGACCTGGTGATCCGCCAGAGCTTCGACACGCTGCGCTACCTCGTCGAGCAGACGGGGCAGTTCGGCTGGGCCGACTGGGAGGAGCAGGCACGGATCGGGGACTGGGTGGGCTTCTCGGTCGACTATCTGTCCTATGGCGTTGCGCGCCTGCGCTTCGAGCGGCTCTTCGGCGCGGGCGAGGGTACGGACACCTATGCCCACTTCAAGAAGTCCGCCGACCGGGGGCTCGGGATCATCGAGCCGCATCTGGGCGACAACGAATGGCTCGCCTGCGGCCGGCCGACCATCGCCGACATGTCCTGCTATCCGGTCGCGAGCTTTCTGGAGGACGCCGGCTACGACGAGGCGGACTACCCCAACTTCGCGGCCTGGCGCGCGCGCTTCGAGGCGCTGCCGGGCTGGGACACCCAGCTCGGCCTGATGCCGAGTGACAACTGGCCGCCGAAGTAGGTCCGCGACATGACTGACACGCCGATCCGGCTTCTCGGACAGGAACAGTCGATCAACACCCACAAGGCGGTGCTGATGCTGACGATGACGGACACGCCCTTCGAGTTCGAGGTCGTGGACCTGCTGAGCGGCGGCCACAAGACCCCGGAGTACGAGACGCTCAACCCGTGGGGACGCGTGCCGACGATGATCGACGGCGAGCATGTGCTCTTCCAGACGGTGCCGATGCTGAAATACCTCGCCCGGAAGACCGGACAGTTCGGCACCGAGGACGAGTTCGAGGGCTACGGGATCGGCAACTGGTTCGGGTTCTCGACCGACTATTTTTCCGCCGGTCTCGCGCGGCTGCGGTTCATCAACCGCTTCATGGGCGGCGAGCCCGTCGCCATCAAGGACCATTACCGGCCCAACATGCTGCGCGGGCTGGACCTGCTGAACCGCCACCTGGAGTCAAACGACTGGCTGGTCGGCGGCCGTCCCACGATTGCCGAGTTCGCCGTGCACCCGTTCGTGTATGTCTGGCCGGATGCCGAGGTGGACATCGCCGACTGGCCCGCCATCGGCCCGTGGCTCGAACGCTTCCAGGCATTGCCCGGCTGGACCGAGCCGGAGGCGTTGCTGCGGGGCCTGACGGGGAACAGATAGGCGGTTTCGCCCGTACGCAATTCATTAACGCCTGCGTGTCATGCTCACCGGCATGGGCATGCAGCGCAAACATCGTGGCGATCCCGCCGGTGGCGACCCGTTCCTGGAGGACTTCTTCCGGGACATGTCGCCCGCGCTTGCCCACAGCTTCACCGACGAGCAGCTGCTCGAGATCAAGAAATGCTTCGCGGGCCGCACGCGCGGTGCGCATACCGTCGACCTGCGGTTCTCGATTCCGCTGCTGCGGCGCTACGTCGTGCTCCTCATGGGCCGCGAGCGCCGGTCGCGCAAGCGGCGCAACCATGACCGGAAATTCCATCCGGTCGGCACGCTGGGGAACCTGTTCGCGATTGCCGTGGTCGCCGTTGTCCTGGCAGTGCCCGTGTTCGTGGTCGGCTACGGCGTGAAATCCTACCTCGGCATCAACATGGTCTCCGCGGGCGGGGTCCATTCGATGATCGAGGACCTCCGCCGCGACCTGGTCATGGTGATCAAGGACATCTGACCGCGCACCCCGGAGGCCGGCTCCTGTGGACAGCCGTGCCTGTTTGGGCGGGCCCGTTTGCGCTAAACCTAGCGGATGGCCAATTCCGAAAAGAACGCCGGCGGCGCGCCGGCGCGACTGTACCTGATCGACGGCTCGGGCTTCATCTTCCGCG
>JAEPNS010000097.1 GCA_017643325.1 Alphaproteobacteria bacterium
CTTCCCGGGCTATGTGCTGGTGCGCATGGACCTGAACGAGGACTCCTATCACCTGGTGAAGAACACGCCGAAGGTGACCGGTTTCCTGGGAGCGGGAAACAAGCCTGCGCCGATCAGCCAGGCGGAGGCCGACCGGATCCTCCACCAGGTCCAGGAAGGGGTCGAGCGGCCGAAGCCGTCCGTCACTTTCGACATCGGCGAGGAAGTGCGGGTCAACGACGGGCCGTTCCAGTCGTTCAACGGTGTCGTGGAAGACGTCGACGAGGAGCGGGCGCGTCTGAAGGTTTCGGTTTCGATTTTCGGCCGGTCGACGCCGGTCGAGCTTGAGTACGGACAGGTCGAGAAGCTCTAGGCCTGTTCATTTATAGCCGTCCCTCTCGGTGTGGGAGGGAACGGTGCGCGGGAGGTGGGCTCTGCAAAGTCCATGGAGCGCCGTACCGCGAAACCTCGAAAGGATATGAGGTCTGAGACATGGCGAAGAAGATTGAAGGTTACGTAAAGCTGGAGATCCCGGCGGGGCAGGCGAACCCCTCGCCGCCGGTGGGTCCGGCGCTCGGTCAGGCCGGGCTCAACATCATGGAGTTCTGCAAGGCGTTCAACGCCGAGACGCAGAACATGGAGCAGGGTGCGCCGACCCCGGTCGTCATCACCGTGTTCCAGGACAAGTCGTTCACCTTCGAGACGAAGACGCCGCCGGCGAGCTTCCTCCTGAAGAAGGCGGCAAAGGTCAAGAAGGGCAGCGGCATCACCGGCACGGAACTCGTCGGACGGGTGACGATGGACCAGTGCCGCGAGATCGCGGAAGCGAAGATGAAGGACCTGAACGCGAACGACCTCGACGCGGGTGCGGAGATGATCGCCGGCACCGCGCGTTCGATGGGCCTCGAGGTGGTGAGGTAGCGATGGCAAAGGCTGGAAAACGTTTGCGCGCAGCGCGCGAAGGCATCGATCCGACCGAGAAGGTCTCGATCGAGGAAGCAGTCCGCCTCGTCAAGGCGAACGCGACGGCGAAGTTCGACGAGACCATCGAGGTCTCGATGAACCTCAATGTTGATCCGCGCCATGCCGACCAGAACGTGCGCGGCGTCGTCGCGCTGCCGAACGGCACGGGCAAGTCGGTCCGGATCGCGGTGTTCGCGAAGGACGACAAGGCCGAGGAGGCCAAGGCCGCGGGTGCCGACATCGTCGGTGCGGACGACCTGGCCGAGAAGGTCGAGGCGGGCGAGATCGATTTCGACCGCGTGATCGCGACGCCGGACATGATGCCCGTGGTCGGGCGCCTCGGTAAGGTGCTGGGTCCGCGCGGCCTGATGCCGAACCCGAAGCTCGGCTCGGTGACCAACGACGTGAAGGCGGCCGTCGAGGGCGCCAAGGGCGGCGAGGTCCAGTTCCGCGTCGAGAAGGAAGGCATCGTCCATGCCGGGATCGGCAAGGCGAGCTTCAGCGAGGAGCAGATTCGCGAGAATCTCGACGCGTTTCTGGCTGCCATCATGAAGGCCAAGCCGAGCGGCGTGAAGGGAACATATGTGAACAAGGTGGCGCTGACCTCGACCATGGGTCCGGGTGTGCGCTTCGACGTCGCGGACGTGGGTGCCGCGGCGCAGGAGGCGGCCGAGTAGGCCGCGTCCGGGAATTTCCGCACACGGTCCCCGTGGCCGGTGCGGAAGTACCTGTCCGAGACTGCAGGCGCCTGCGGAACTCCGTTCCAAGGGCTTAAGTGCCGCACGCGGCAGACCTGCATAGACGGGAGAAGGCGGGCAGCCCCTCGGGGGTGCACGCATCGCTCCTGGGACAGGAAAGGAGCGGTTTCGGGGAAACCCGGAGCCAGATTGCAACCGGCGTGCACGCCCGAAGGGGCATGTCACGTCAAATTGCGGAGACGGTAAGTGGACCGAGCCAGGAAAGAAGAGCTGGTCACCGAACTCAACCAGTCTTTTGCGGATGCCGCGCTTGTCGTGGTGACGCAGCAGACCGGGCTGACGGTTGCGGAGAGCACGGATCTCCGTCGCCGGATGCGTGAGGCCGGGGCTGGCTATCGCGTAACCAAGAACCGGCTCGCGAAACTCGCTCTTGCGGGTACGACCTATGAGCAGATCAGCGATCTGTTCGAGGGTCCGACCGCGATCGCGTATTCCGCCGACCCAGTGGCGGCGGCACGCGTGGCAGTCGATTTTTCGAAGGAAAACGAGAAACTCGTCGTTGTCGGGGGCGCCATGGGCGACACCCTGCTCGACGAAAGCGGCGTCAAGGCGCTCGCTTCGCTTCCTTCGCTCGACGAGCTGCGCGGCAAACTGGTGGGCATGCTGAACACACCTGCGACACGTATCGCAGGCGTGACGCAGGCGCCCGCAGGCCAGCTTGCACGCGTGTTTGGCGCTTACGGCGCCCAGGGCGAGGCCGCGTAGGCCGGGTCCGAAATTCGGACATCCAATCAAGTCTCTAGAGTCTCAGGAGTAAGACAAAATGGCAGACCTGGAAAAAATTGCTGACGATCTCAGCAGCCTCACCGTTCTGGAGGCCGCCGAGCTCTCGAAGATGCTGGAAGAAAAGTGGGGCGTCAGCGCCGCCGCGCCGGTTGCGGTGGCGGGTGTTGCCGCGGCCGGTGGCGACGCCGGTGGTGCCGCCGAGGAGCAGTCGGAGTTCGACGTCATCCTCGCTGCGGCCGGCGACAAGAAGATCAACGTGATCAAGGAAGTTCGTACGATCACGGGTCTCGGCCTCAAGGAAGCCAAGGAACTCGTCGAAGGCGCGCCGAAGCCTGTCAAGGAAGGCGTGGAGAAGGACGAGGCCGAAGAGCTCAAGAAGAAGCTGGAAGAGGCGGGCGCGACCGTCGAGCTCAAGTAGCTCTCCAGCACGGGATCGGCGGAGGCGGTTCATCGAACGCCGCCTCCGCCGGCATCCCCGGATCGCCGGCTGCGCGCATGCGGCCGACGATGCGGCGATGCCGGAGCGGCGAAAGCCCGGTCCGGACGTTCGATTTGGAATGGCCCTTTAGCCGCGGCGCGCAAGCCGCGGCGACGAAGTGAGGCAATTGATGGCGCAGTCGTTCACCGGTCGCAAACGTATCCGCAAGAGTTTTGGGCGTATCCAGGAAGTGGCGCCCATGCCGAACCTCATCGAGGTTCAGATGAGTTCCTACGACCAGTTCCTCAACAGCACGACGCTGGAGGGCGAGCGGGCCGATGTGGGAATCACCGAGGTGTTCAAGTCGGTGTTCCCGATCCGCGATTTCGCGGAGAAGGCACAGCTCGAGTTCGTGGACTACGAACTGGAAGAGCCGAAGTACGACGTCGAGGAGTGCCAGCAGCGCGGCATGACCTACGCGGCGCCGCTCAAGGTCACCCTGCGCCTGGTGGTCTGGGACGTCGACGAGGACACCGGCTCGCGCTCGATCCGCGACATCAAGGAGCAGGACGTCTACATGGGCGACATGCCGCTCATGACCGACAAGGGCACCTTCGTCATCAACGGCACCGAGCGTGTGATCGTCTCGCAGATGCATCGCTCGCCGGGCGTCTTCTTCGACCATGACCGGGGCAAGACACATTCCTCCGGCAAGTACCTGTTCGCCGCCCGGGTGATCCCCTACCGCGGGTCGTGGCTCGACTTCGAGTTCGACGCCAAGGACATCGTGCATGTGCGCATCGACCGCCGCCGCAAGCTGCCGGTGACGACCTTCCTGATGGCGCTCGACAGCGCCGCGACGCAGGAGCTTCGCGCCCAGCGCGAGGAGGAGGGCCGCGAGCTCGAGCCCTACGAGGCCGTCGGGATGTCGAGCGAGGAAATTCTCGACGTCTTCTATGACAAGATCGAGTACAGCGCGACGAACGACGGCTGGCAGACCGCCTACGACGCCGACCGCCTGCGCGGCCAGAAGCTGACCCACGACCTCGTCGACGCCAAGTCGGGCGATGTCGTGGCGGAGGCCGACGCCAAGTTCACGCCGCGCGTGGCGCGCCAGGTCGACGAGGCCGGCGTCAAGAACATCCTCGTCTCGAACGAGGAGCTGCTCGGCCAGTACATCGGCGAAGACCTGATCAACGAGGAGACCGGTGAGGTCATTCTCGAGGCCGGCGACGAAATCACCGAGGAAGTGCTCGAGCAGTTCGAGGAGGCCAAGATCAAGGCCTTCAAGACGCTGGCGATCGACCATGTCACGGTCGGCCCGTACATCCGCAACACGCTGGCCGGAGACAAGAACCGGTCGCGCGAGGAGGCGCTCATCGACATCTACCGGGTCATGCGCCCGGGCGAGCCGCCGACGTACGAGACCGCGGAGACGCTGTTCAACAGCCTGTTCTTCGACCGCGAGCGCTACGACCTGTCCGATGTGGGCCGCGTGAAGATGAACGCGCGGCTCGAGCTGGATGCGCCTGACACCATGCGCGTGCTGCGCAAGGAAGACATCCTGCGCATCGTCAAGCTAATGGTCGACATGAAGGACGGCCAGGGCGACATCGACGACATCGACCATCTCGGCAACCGCCGGGTGCGTTCGGTCGGCGAGCTGATGGAGAACCAGTACCGCATCGGCCTGCTGCGCATGGAGCGCGCGATCCGCGAGCGCATGTCGACGGTCGAGATCGACAGCGTCATGCCGCATGACCTGATCAACGCCAAGCCGGCCGCGGCCGCGGTGCGCGAGTTCTTCGGTTCGTCGCAGCTCAGCCAGTTCATGGACCAGACCAACCCGCTGTCGGAGATCACGCACAAGCGGCGCCTGTCGGCGCTCGGCCCGGGCGGCCTGACGCGCGAGCGCGCCGGCTTCGAAGTGCGCGACGTGCACCCGACCCACTACGGGCGGATCTGCCCGATCGAGACGCCGGAAGGCCCGAACATCGGCCTGATCAACTCGCTGGCGACCTACGCGCGGGTCAATAAGTACGGCTTCATCGAGACGCCGTATCGCGAGGTGAAGGACGGCAAGGTCACCGACGACGTCGTGTACCTGTCGGCGATGGAGGAGGGGCGCTACACGATCGCGCAGGCCAACTCCGAGCTGAACGACAAGAACGAGTTCGCCGAGGAGCTGGTGAGCTGCCGCCAGGGCAGCGACTACCTGATGGCGCTGCCGGAAGACGTCGAGTACATGGATGTCTCGCCGAAGCAGCTCGTCTCGGTCGCGTCGGCGCTCATCCCGTTCCTCGAGAACGACGACGCCAACCGCGCGCTGATGGGCTCGAACATGATGCGCCAGGCGGTGCCGCTCATCCAGTCCGAGGCCCCGCTCGTGGGCACGGGCATGGAGGCCACGGTCGCACGCGATTCGGGCGTGACCATCGTCGCCAAGCGTGACGGCATCATCGACCAGGTCGACGCGACCCGCATCGTGATCCGCGCCACCGGCGAGATCGGCGAGAACGACACCGGGGTCGACATCTACAACCTGCTGAAGTTCCAGCGCTCGAACCAGAACACCGCCATCACCCAGCGTCCGCTGGTGAAGGTCGGCGACATGGTCTCGAAGGGCGACATCGTTGCCGACGGACCGTCGACGGAACTGGGCGAGCTGGCGCTCGGCAAGAACGTGCTCGTCGCGTTCATGCCGTGGAACGGCTACAACTTCGAGGACTCGATCCTGATCTCGGAGCGCATCGTCCGTGACGACGTGTTCACCTCGATCCATATCGAGGAATTCGAGATCATGGCCCGCGACACCAAGCTGGGCCAGGAAGAGATCACCCGTGACATTCCCAACGTCGGCGAAGAGGCACTCAAGAACCTCGACGAGGCGGGCATCGTCTATATCGGTGCCGAGGTGAATCCGGGCGATATCCTGGTCGGCAAGGTGACGCCGAAGGGCGAATCCCCGATGACGCCGGAAGAGAAGCTGCTCCGTGCGATCTTCGGCGAGAAGGCCGCGGACGTGCGCGACACCTCGCTGAAGGTGCCGCCGGGACAGACCGGGACGGTCGTCGAGGTGCGCGTCTTCTCACGCCGGGGCGTCGACAAGGACGAGCGTGCGCTGTCCATCGAGCGCGCGGAGATCGAGCGTCTCGCCAAGGACCGCGACGACGAGAAGGCGATCCTGGAGCGCAGCTTCTACAATCGCCTGAAGGAACTGCTGGCGAACCAGACGGCCGTGAAGGGCCCGAAGGGTCTCGACGAGGACGCGAAGATCACCGAGAAGGTGCTCGGCGACTTCACGCCGGGGCAGTGGCGCCAGATCGTCGTCAAGAACGACGCGCGCATGGCCGAGATCGAGCAGCTCCAGAACAGCTTCGACGGCGCCGTCGCGGCGCTGGAGGCCCGCTTCGAGAACAAGGTCGACAAGCTGCAGCGCGGCGACGAGCTGCCGCCGGGCGTGATGAAGCTGGTCAAGGTGTTCGTGGCGGTGAAGCGCAAGCTGCAGCCGGGCGACAAGATGGCCGGCCGTCACGGCAACAAGGGCGTGATCTCGCGTATCGTGCCGATGGAAGACATGCCGTACCTGGAAGACGGGACGCAGGTCGACATCGTGCTCAACCCGCTCGGCGTGCCGTCGCGCATGAACGTCGGCCAGATCCTGGAGACCCATCTGGGCTGGGCGACGCGCGGCATCGGGCGCCAGATCGGCGATGTCCTTCAGGCCTTCGAGGCCAATGGCGGGGCCGACAAGCTCCGCGCCAAGCTCACCGAGGTCTACGAGAAGGACGAGTACCGCGACGACATCAAGTCGATGTCGGACGACGAGGTCGTCGAGCTCGCGGGCAACCTGCGCAACGGTGTACCGATCGCGACCCCTGTGTTCGACGGTGCGACCGAGCAGGAGATCAACGAGCATCTCGAGATGGCCGGCCTGAATTCGTCGGGCCAGGTGGAACTGACCGACGGACGCACGGGCGAGAAGTTCGAGCGCGAGGTGACCGTCGGCTACATCTACATGCTGAAGCTGCATCACCTCGTGGACGACAAGATCCACGCGCGTTCGATCGGCCCGTACAGCCTGGTCACCCAGCAGCCGCTGGGCGGCAAGGCGCAGTTCGGCGGCCAGCGGTTCGGCGAGATGGAGGTCTGGGCGCTGGAAGCCTACGGCGCGGCCTACACCTTGCAGGAAATGCTGACGGTCAAGTCGGACGACAAGGCCGGCCGGACCAAGGTCTACGAAGCCATCGTGCGCGGTGACGACAATTTCGAAGCGGGCATTCCGGAATCCTTCAATGTGCTGGTGAAGGAACTCCGCTCGCTCGGCCTCGATGTCCAGCTCAACCAGTCGGGCCGTTAGGCGGCAGCCCGAAATTTGAACGTGACATCGAACAAACCCCTACCGGGAGCAGGTAAATGAACGAACTCGTCAATGTCTTCGGCCAACCACAGGGCCCACAGAGTTTCGACGAGATCCGGATCTCGATCGCGAGCCCCGAGCGGATCCGCTCGTGGTCCTACGGCGAGATCAAGAAGCCCGAGACCATCAACTACCGGACCTTCAAGCCGGAGCGCGACGGGCTGTTCTGCGCGCGCATCTTCGGTCCGATCAAGGACTACGAGTGCCTGTGCGGCAAGTACAAGCGCATGAAGTATCGCGGCATCGTCTGCGAGAAGTGCGGCGTGGAGGTCACGCTGCAGAGCGTGCGCCGCGAGCGCATGGGCCACATCGAGCTGGCCTCGCCGGTCGCGCACATCTGGTTCCTGAAGTCGCTGCCGAGCCGCATCGCCCTGCTGCTCGACGCGACGCTGCGCGACCTGGAGCGGGTTCTCTACTTCGAGAACTACATCGTTACCGAGCCAGGCCTGACGGACCTCGAGCTGCACCAGCTTCTCAGCGAGGAGGATTTCCTCGAGAAGCAGGACGAGTTCGGCGAGGAGTCCTTCACCGCGAAGATCGGTGCCGAGGCGCTCAAGGACATGCTGATGGCGCTCGACCTCGAGGAAATCCGCGCCCAGCTGCGTGTCGATCTCCGCGAGACGGGCTCCGAGGCCAAGCGCAAGAAGTTCGTCAAGCGGCTCAAGATCGTCGAGGCGTTCATCGAGTCCGGGGCGCGCCCCGAATGGATGATCCTCGACGTGATTCCGGTGATTCCGCCGGAACTGCGCCCGCTGGTGCCGCTCGACGGCGGCCGGTTCGCGACGTCGGACCTGAACGACCTCTATCGCCGCGTGATCAACCGGAACAACCGCCTGAAGCGCCTGATCGAGCTGCGCGCGCCGGACATCATCGTGCGCAACGAGAAGCGCATGCTGCAGGAATCGGTCGATGCGCTGTTCGACAATGGCCGCCGCGGCCGGGTCATCACCGGCGCCAACAAGCGTCCGCTGAAGTCGCTGTCCGACATGCTCAAGGGCAAGCAGGGCCGGTTCCGCCAGAACCTGCTCGGCAAGCGCGTCGACTATTCGGGCCGTTCGGTCATCGTCGTCGGGCCGGAGCTCCTGCTCCACCAGTGCGGCCTGCCGAAGAAGATGGCGCTCGAGCTGTTCAAACCGTTCATCTACCACAAGCTCGAACTGTACGGGTACGCGACCACGATCAAGGCCGCCAAGCGGATGGTCGAGAAGGAGCGTCCGGAGGTCTGGGACATCCTCGAAGAGGTGATCCGCGAGCATCCGGTGCTGCTGAACCGTGCGCCGACGCTCCACCGCCTTGGCATCCAGGCGTTCGAGCCGGTGCTGATCGAGGGCAAGGCCATCCAGCTGCACCCGCTGGTGTGCGCCGCGTTCAACGCTGACTTCGACGGCGACCAGATGGCCGTGCACGTGCCGCTGTCGCTCGAGGCGCAGCTTGAGGCGCGCGTCCTGATGATGTCGACCAACAACATCCTCTCGCCCGCCAACGGCAAGCCGATCATCGTGCCGTCGCAGGATATCGTGCTCGGCCTGTACTATCTCAGCTACGAGATGTCGGGCGAGGACGGCGAGCAGGTGAGCTTCGACAGCAAGAAGTCGCTCGACGCCGCGATCGAGGGGCACGACGTCGTCTTCGTCGATGCCAAGAACCCGGAAACGCCGGTCGACCTCGACTCGCTGACCCTGAAGGCCGTGAACGACGGCGACGTCATCGCCCACCGCGTGCCGGGCTTCAGCTCGGCCGACGAGGTCGAGCAGGCGCTCCAGGCCGGTGTGGTCAACCTCCACACCCGGATCAAGGCGCGCCTCGAGACGGTCGACGCGGAAGGCAACGATGTCGTCGAGCGTGTCGTGACGACGCCGGGCCGCCTGCTGCTCGGCCGGATCCTGCCGAAACACCCGCAGGTGCCGTTCGATCTCGTGAACCGTCTCCTGACCAAGCGCGAGATCAGCGAGATCATCGACATCGTCTACCGTCACTGCGGCCAGAAGGAGACGGTGATCTTCGCCGACCGCATGATGGGCCTCGGCTTCTCGCACGCCTGCAAGGCCGGCATTTCCTTCGGCAAGGACGACCTGATCGTTCCCGACCTCAAGGGGAAGCTCGTCGACGAGACCACCGATCGGGTCAAGGAGTTCGAGCAGCAGTACCAGGACGGCCTGATCACCAAGGGTGAGAAGTACAACAAGGTCGTCGATGCCTGGACCCGCTGCACGGACGATGTCGCCGACGCCATGATGGCCGAGATGCAGTCCACGGACTCCGAGGGCCAGATCAACTCGGTCTACATGATGGCCCACTCCGGCGCGCGTGGCTCGGCTGCCCAGATCCGCCAGCTGGCAGGCATGCGCGGCCTGATGGCCAAGCCGTCCGGCGAGATCATCGAGACGCCGATCATCGCCAACTTCAAGGAAGGCCTGTCGGTGCTCGAGTACTTCAACTCGACCCACGGCGCCCGTAAGGGCCTCGCGGACACCGCGCTGAAGACCGCGAACTCGGGTTATCTGACCCGCCGACTGGTCGATGTCGCGCAGGACTGCGTGATCATCGAGAACGACTGCGGAACCGACAACGGCCTGACGATGTCGGCCGTCATCGAGGGTGGCGACGTCGTGGTGCCGCTGTCCGAGCGGGTGCTCGGGCGCACGGCCGCAGAGGACGTCGTCGATCCGCTTTCGGGCGACAAGATCGTCGAGAAGGGCGAGCTGATGACGGAGCGGCTTGTCGACAAGATCGACACGGCGGGCACCGAAACCGTCAAGATCCGCTCGGTCCTGACCTGCGAGAGCGACGGCGGCGT
>JAEPNS010000098.1 GCA_017643325.1 Alphaproteobacteria bacterium
AGCATCGCTATTCGCGCCGAGTATGGACGAACCCGCCGTCGGCGTCGCAGTCGGAGTGGCTTGTGGGGCGGTGAAAGCCTGTCGCAATGCCTGGTCGAGACGTGCGATGTCGGATGTCGGCAGCGAATTCTCTGTGGCTTTCGCCGGAGCCGACGCCGTGTCCGGCGTTTGCGTGCTCGACGCCGCCCTGACCTGCGCCTGGTTTGCTTCGGCCATCGCGGACAGTTTCGCCTTCGCCTGTTCCCCATGTGCCTGGTTTGCCTCGATCGCGCCCGCGCGCTTGGCCAAAACCTTCTTTTCGGCATTCTGGATTGTCGCCAGCTGCTCGACGGCGGAACTGTCGAGAGTTCCTGGCGTGCTCTGGGAGTTGGTCGTCGCGTGCGCGGTCTCGGCCGCCCCAGGGTTGGTGGCCGATGGCTGACCTGAATCCGTCCCGGTTCCCGCAAGTAGCCCGTTCTCGCCGATGGAGAGGATTCCTGTCTCGTCGACGCTCGAGTTCCGGGCATTGGAAGAGAGGACTGTTTCGAGAGCCAATGCGGTTTCGGGATCGTCGTCCGTTTCAGCGTCGTCCGCGCGTGCTGAGACGTTTTCGTTTCTCGCGTTGTCGTCGTCGTGCGCCGCGTCTGCGTCGTGACCGAGGATGTCCTCGTCGGACGGATCCGCGATCCCGAGAAGAATATTCGAGAACAAGTCGTCCTCGATGGTGACAGTAGCTGTGCGGCCGAAGCTCGTCTGCTTGTTGACCGGTTCGAGTGCCGAGAGGTCCATGTACGCTTCCTGCGATCTTGCCACGGCTTACCTGCCACGGCCCGACACAACATCAGCAAGAGCCGGGCCAGTTTCAGAAATCTCGTAACCCTATGGATTGCAAAGGAGAAAAATTTATCAGAGGTGCCAGATGTCGCATGCGGACGGAACTTCTTGCCCCGGAACGGAAAAGTCTGCCCGTCTGAACAGGTCGAGACGGACAAACAAAAAAACGGCCGGCGAAGGCCGGCCGTTCCTGGCGATAGATGTGCGCTGGGGTCAGGCGCTCAGTCGTTCAAAGGTTTGAATCTCTTCCTCGGCCGGTTGGTCGGGCTGAGCCTGTGCGTCGGGTTTTGTCAGGAGCCCGGCCGCGATATTACGGTTGATGCTGATCAGGATATCGAGCTTCTCGGGCGAAGGCTTGGAGAGGATATCGACGGTTTGCTTGTCAACAAAGTTGCAAAGCTTGATCACGTTCTCCTTGATCGCGTCAGGCAGCGGCGACTCCGGCGAACTGGCTTCCGACTGGAAGATCGTCCAGAGACGCCAGTTGAGGCGGACCGTCTCGAGCAGCGCTTCGCGGTCGACCGGTTCCTTTTGCGCATCGGTCAGGCGGCGTGCCGCTTCCAGGAGTGCACGACCCTCGGTCTCCCGCGGGGAACCGCCCTGGCGCGAAGGCTGACGGTACTGTGCCGTGGCGTGTTCACTGGACATGGTTCATCCGCTCCGTTTCTAGATCGATCAGGCGCTGGCAATCCTTCATCGCGCCGTAGAGGTTTTTCCGGGAAACCTGATCGCGAATCTCTTCGGCGAGTTCCTCCGCACTGGGGGCCGCGTCGGTGAACTCCGACAGGAGGTTCTCGAAGTCGGCGAGGTGATCGGTTTCGCGGTCCTTGAAGATGTAGGCGCACTGAAGGGCCAGGTAGACACGCCGTGCCGGCGTATCTGCAGCGGCGCTCGACATGATGTCTTTCTGGCGCAGGATGTGTGCCTTGTTCTCGAACACGAGATTGATGTCCGGACCGTCGTTCTTGATGACGGCCCCGTTGACTACGAACTTTTCGCCCTTGGCGAGTGAAAGTTTGAGCGGCATGACCCCCAACCGGGTGAGTTGCATTCGGGTGGAGTGTCCCGTCGTTGGGTTAAAGAAGCGTAAAATGCCGTCCTTTTGAATTTGTGTGGGGAGGGGCGCGCGGCTTCAGGGATTCTTAACCGCTGTTAACTACGGTGTTGGCCTCATGTGTTGGCGCGCCTGCGCGCGAGGACCGAACAGGGGAACCCTGAATGCTTCCGACATCCGACGGACACACCTACGTCATTGCCGAGATCGGCGCGAACCACAACGGCGACATGAAACTGGCGCGGCAGTCGATCGATGCAGCGCACGCGGCGGGTGCCGATGCGGCCAAATTCCAGAGCTGGGACACTGGCCTGTTTGCGCGCGGCTTCTACAACGACAATCCCGGCCTGGAGGCCCAGGTCGCGGAATACGCGGTCGCGGCACGGGAGATGTCCGGGCTCGCGGACTATTGCCGGGAGGTCGGAATAGATTTCGCCTCCACACCGTTTTCCAGGCGTGAACTGCGGGAACTCGATGCACTGGATCCGCCCTTCATCAAGATCGCCTCGATGGATCTGAACAACGACCATCTCCTTGCTGCCGCAGCGGAAACCGGCCGGACGATCGTCCTGTCCACCGGTTTCGCGCGTACCGGAGAGATCGAGCACGCGCTGTCGACCCTTGAGGGCGAAGGGCATACGGATACGGTCCTGCTGCACTGCATCGGCCTGTACCCGCCGCCGACCGATCAGCACGTGAACCTCCGGAACATGGAAATGCTCGCCGAGACATTCGGGTATCCGGTCGGTTTCTCCGATCACACCAAGGGTGTCGAGGTGACGCTTGCCGCGATCGCGCTCGGTGCGGCCGTCATCGAGAAGCACTTCACGCTGGACAAGAACATGGACGGGTGGGACCACGCGGTCTCGGCCGATCCGGCTGACCTCGCGGTCATTACCTCGGCCGCGCGCCGCATTCCAGCCGCGCTGGGTTCTCGCCGTCGGGTTGTGTCAGAAGAGGAGGCGCGCCAGGGCGTGACCATGCGCCGAAGTATTGTTGCCGCGCGCGACCTGCCTGCCGGGCATGTGCTGACGCTCGACGATCTCGAGTTCCGTCGCCCGGGCACCGGTATCTCGCCCAACGATGCTGACCGCGTTGTCGGCCGCGAACTGGCGCGCGCCTACGGCACCGACGAACTTCTCTGCGAAGAAGATCTGCTGCCGGCCCGCGCGCCCGCGCTCGCCGTCAGTGACGCGGCATGATCGTTATCGTCCCGGCACGTGGCGGATCCAAGGGATTGCCGGGCAAGAATATCCGCCCGTTCGCGGGAGAACCTCTCATCGTTCACACGCTGCGTGCGGCACTTGCCGCACGACGTGTCGAGCGGGTGCTCGTGACGACGGATGACGACGCGATCCTCAGGGTCTGTCGCGCGGTCGAGGGCGTGGAGGCGCCGGTTCGGCGGCCGCCGCACCTGGCGGTAGATTCGGCAGACGCGCTGGATGCGTACCTCCATCTGGTCGATAGTCTTGAAATCATGGAGGGTGCCGCGCCGAAGGAGGTGTGCGTCCTGCTGCCGACGGCCCCGCTGCGTACGCCGGACGACATCGACGATGCCATCGCGCTCTTCGAGCGACGCGGGGCCAACGCGGTGATTTCTGTCAGCGCGGCCAAGCCCGAGTCCTGGCTCCACCGTCTGGATGCGGCGGGCCGGATGGTGCGCGTCTTGAATGATGGCAGTGAATTGAGGAACCGGCAGGAACACGAGCCGGTCTTCCTGCCGAACGGATCGATCTACGTCTTCAATGTGGATTATGCACGCCGGACGGGATCGATCTACGGAAGCGATGTGTTCGCGCATGTGATGCCGCCCGAACGTTCGATCGATATCGACACCGAGGCTGATTTCGTGGCGGCCGAGGCGCTCTACAACATGCGGTATCAAGATGACAACGTTCGCCGTTTGCACCACGCTGTATGAGGCCGCACGCGCGTTCCTGCCGGCCTATATGGCCGGCCTCCGCCAGGCCTCGGCCGGCGAGGACGTGTCGCTGATCGTCGTCGTCGACGATCTCTCGGAGCCGGCAGCGGTCCTGTCGGAGCTTGGCGCGATCTGTCCGGTTTCGGCGGTCTACGCAGCCGAGGGAGAGACGCCCGCCCGGATCCGGAGAAGGCTCTTCGCCGAAGCGATCGTGTCGTCCGCTGACATCCTGATCTTCGTCGACATGGATGACGTGCTGGCGCCGGATGCGCCGGGCTTGTACGCCTACGCCGTGGAGAACGCCCAGTTCGCCTATGGCGACATGAACCTCATCGACGCGACGGGACAGGTCCTTGGCCGGCGGTTTTTCGACGATGCGCACGTTCCCTGGCGGATCGAGGGCGTCGAGACCCTGCTCGATCGGAATTTCCTCGGATTGAGCAACACCGCAATCCGCCGCGACGCGATGCCGGACGCGGCGTTTTCCGTTCCCGACGATGTGATCGCGGTCGACTGGTGGCTTTTCACGACGTTGCTGATGACTGGTTGCAAGGGACAGCGTGTCCCGCAGGCAGTCAGCGACTACCGAACATACGGGGCGAACACGCTCGGCGCGGGCGGGCTGTCCTCGCGCGCCGATCTCTTGCGCTTCCTGGAGATCGCGAGGCGTCACTATCAAGCATTTCCCGGATCGGCACCTCATCTGCTTCGCCGTGCGCGACTGGAGAGCCTCGCCAACGAAGTGTCCGGCTGGACCGCTCACCAACTGGCGGTGACACTCGCGGGCGCGGATCGCTCGCAGGGAGTCTGGTTTGAATTCCTGGGCCGTCTGCAATCCGTCGGCAAGGACATGGCCTCCATGCGTGAGGCCGTTTGATGGGAGCTGTTCTATGACGCGCGAGATTGCAGTTTCGCCGGTGGACATGGACGAGGTCGCTGTCGACGCGCGTCTGGTGCGCAATCTCGATGCCTTCGAGCGCCACGCGCCGAGGCTGCATGCCCGCCTGTCTCACATCGGGGAGACCGCGACCGAGCTGATGGTCCTCGACGGTACTGCCGTCGACATCGGGTTCGGCGGCGGCAGCCTGTATGGCGGGGATGCGGTGCGGTTTACCGCCGGGCGGTTGAGGGAGTTTTTTGAGCGGCCTGAGCGTGTCTACCTGAGCATGCGCAACACCGACCAAATGGTGGGTATCGCGGGCACATTCACCTCCTGGGCGACACGCTATGGCGAGGATGCGGACGTGGCCGCCAACCGGCTTGGTCGCAATGCGCATTTCGCCTTTGTCTTCGGTGTCGGCCTCGGCCTTCATCTCGATCCGCTGGTCCGATATTCGGAGTGCCGCGATCTTGTCCTCGTCGAGCCGAGCCTCGAGCACCTCTATCACAGCCTGTTCGTGAGCGAGTGGGCACCGGTTTTCGAGGCGGTCGCCGCGCGCGGTGGCAGCGTGCATTTCGTGCAGGAACGTGACGTCGAAGCGATTTCCACGCGTATTCGCGATATTGTTCGCGCCAGCGGCACGCCGTTTCTCGACGGTGCCTATGTGCACCAGCACTACAAGACCGGATTGCTGAACCGGGCCTACCGCCAGTTCTATGACGATTTTCGGCTCCACCTGTACGGCCTCGGTTTCTACGAGGATGAACTGGTGATGATGTCCAACGCGGTCGTGAACCTTGGCCGCAGGACATCAAAGGTGATTGCCAGCCCGCTGGCACGCCGCGACACCCCGGTGTTCATCTGCGGTTCCGGGCCTTCGCTGGACGCAGATATCGATTTCATCCATGCCAACCGGGACAAGGTGATCCTGGTCTCGCTCGGGTCGTGCCTTCGGGTGTTGCGGCGGCACGGGTTCGAGCCGGACTATCACGTCGAACTCGAGAACGAGGAAGTAAACGCGCACAACGTCCAGCGCGTGAACGAAGAGTTCGGGATTCCCGACACGACCACCCTGATTGCTTCCACGAGCGTGCGCGCGGAGACGACCGCCGAGTTTCGTGATGTCGTCTACTACTTTCGCGACCGCGTGAGCTCGACGATCCTGTTCCGCGCGGGCGCGGATGCGCTGGGTGCATGCGGGCCGTCGGTCGCCAACGCGGCCCTGATCACGCTGCTCTATATGGGGTTCCGGAACCTTTTCCTGTTCGGGGTCGACATGGGGACGCGCGAACGCGACGTCTATCATTCGTCCGAGACCTACATCGGGATCGGGGCCACGCCCGAGTGGAGTTCGGCGAAGAGGTTCGCGGTGCCGGCCAACTTCGGCGGCACGGCCTTCACCGAGGGAATCCTCAACTGGAGCCGGTTCACGTTCGAGAATGTCGTGCGACTGCATCCGGATATTTCCTGCATCAACTGCAGTGACGGCGTGCGGATCGCGCACACCACGCCGCAACTTTCGCGGTTGGTCGAGCTTCCCGGCGGCGCAATCGACCGTGCGGGTGTGAAGGCGAAAGTGTCGGAGGGCCTGCGAGACTATTCGCCGGATGTCTGCAGGGCGCTCTGGGACCGCGATGCACTGTCGGAGCACGCACGCGACCTGTTCGATCGGATCGACAGCCTGATGGCGTCCGTGGAAGCTGCCGGGTCGCTCGACTGGATGCAGGACCTTTACGACCTCACCAACTACGAGACCGTGGATGAGCCGCCGACGCGAGCATTCCTATTCGGAACGACTGTCCTGATGCTTGGCGGGTTCAACTGGATTGACGGCCGCATCGCCGATCCCGCGGTGCGTGATGTCTACCGCGCGGCGGCCGTCGAAGAACTTGCATCGGCGTACCGCTGGATGCGCGCGCGCTATGAGCGGATGCTCGACGACGTCGACGGGTACCTGGCGGGTGCGCGCGACGATCTCTACGTCACCCAGAGCGACGCCGCCTGACGGGTGCTTGCCCGGGCGGGCTAGTTCCGGCTCTCGCACCACGCGCGCCAATGGGTGCGGTAGGCATCCTCGAGACAGACGACAAACCGGCGCGGATCGAACAGCGCGGATGCTCGAACGGAGTTGGGGAGTTCGGAGCGCAGTCTTGCGAGGCCGGCGCGGTCGGAACCGAGTTTTCGGGCGACCTCCGCGATCGCCTCCGGCGAGTTTGCGAGCCACTCCGGATGGCCGGCTTCGCTGATCGCCTGCGCAGCGCGTCCTCGCGGGAACGCAAGAACGGGTACGCCCGCGCCGATTGCCTCCGCCGTCTCGATGAAACGGCTCACAGGGCTCGTGTCCAGCGCGATGTCTATGTGGCCGAAGAACGCATGCCGTGGTGCGCGGGAATCTTCCAGTTCCGCGATGGATATGCGGTCTTCAAAATCCAGCTCTGCGGCAAGCGTGTGTATTCGGGCCATGGTTTCGGCATCGTGGCGCCCGGTGTTTGCGACGAGGAGCATCGACCCGGGCAGGGCATCGAGAACAGACTTTGCGATCTGCATGACGGCAGGTCCGATGGCCGACACGGGTGCGACGATGCCGACGACCAGCGGCCTGCCGCCGTCGGACGGCGGGGCGGGCGCAGGCTCTGTGCGAAGGGCGTGGGGAACCGGCTGCTCGATCGTCAGGTCTGGCGCCGATCCGACCGTCAGATGGGCGTCGTAAAGCCCCCCAGAGGCGGGCGTCACGCCGAGCCAGCCGAGGCGCACGGGGGCTGGTGAGAACGCGAAGGTGCGCGCGTGGCTGTCCACGCCGTGTCCGACCAGATCGACCAGGATGTCGATCCCGTCATTGCGCATGATATGGGCGGAGGTCTCGGGGTCGACACCGGAGAGATCCGTCCAGCGGGCGCTCGCACGCACGAGATTCTGCGTCGACATGTCCTGACGCGCGCCACGCGCGTACACATAGATCTCGAAGGCGTCCGGGTCGTGTGCGTTCAAAACGGACTCGAGCATCGGGGCGAGGCCTGTGCCGTGAAGCGCCGCGCCGGCGTATCCGATCCGCAGCCGGCGCTGCGGTTCGACCGAATTCCTGAACTGGACCGGGTCTCTGGCTTGGGCGAAGGCGTCGCACCATCGTCGACAGGCGGCCACGTATTCAGGTGCGCCGGCGATGTCGTCGTACTTCAGCGCCAGCGTCCGCAGCCGGGACTGGGCGATCTCCGGATCGCCGGGGCGCTGGGCGAGCGCCTTGTCGTGTGCGTCCATTGCCGCATCGAAGAATCCGGCGCTCGCCATCACCCTTGCCAGCCGGTCGTGATCGCTTGCCAGAGCGCCGAGGTCGATGACGGTTTTGGCAGCGTCCAGCGCCTTGGCGAGCGCACCTGCCTCGAGATGAACTTCAGTGGCGAGGCGGAGGGTGTCGGGCTCTCGCGGCGTCAGCTCGATCTGCTTTTCGAGCAAGTCGGCCGCTTCGCGCAATGCACCTCGGTGGAACGCGTCGCGCGCGCGCGTCCGATAGATGTGGGGACGGGCATACGCCAGATGCTTGAAATATTCGCGAAACTTCGCGGGCAACAGGCTGTCGCCCAGGGGGTGCGGAGACAGCACCGTTGCCAGCTTGGCGAAGTAGAGCGATTCGGTGCTTTCGCCGAGATGGCCAAGCAGTGTGGCGAGAGCGTCGGCATACTCGCGCGTGTGCTCATCGGTTTTCTGAGCACGCCGCAGCAGGTCGACCGCGTGGACCGGCTCGTCGAGCCTCCAGCTCGTCAGTCCGAGGAGGAGCAGCGCTTCCGCCGAGTCCGGCCGTTGCGCGAGAAGACGCTCGCAGATCGCGATTGCCCGGTCGTAGTTCTCGGTGTCGAACGCAGCACGCGCATCGCGCACGTGACGCGCCGTCAGTTCGTCGCAACTATCTGGAATATTTGGCGTTTCGCCAATGAGGGATTCGGCCGTCGACATGTGGTCGACGTTAGCCCGATATGCTTAACGTCGCGCTAACGCCCACCTGGCCCAAAAGAAAGGGGGGAGCCGAGGCTCCCCCCTGACTCGGAGGTTGGAATCGCTTGTCCGTTTAACGGAACAGCGACAGGACCGACTGCTCCTGCTGTCCGGCGAAGGACAGGGCGGAGATGCCGAGCTGCTGGCGCGTCTGCAGCGCCACCAGGTTGGCACCCTCTTCGGTGATGTCGGCAAGCCGCAGCTTGTCGGCACCCGTCTCCAGCTCGTTTGCGTAGCTCTGGTTGAAGTCGAGACGCGTCTGGAGAAGCGCGACGTTGGAGCCGAGGGTCTTGGCCTTCGAGCTCAGCGTGGCGATGGCCGCGTCGAGCTGGTTGATGGCGCAGGTGTTCAGCGACGTTGCGCTGAGCGTGGCTCCGGTCGTGATCGCGAGACCGGTCGACGCGTTCGTCAGGTCGACCGAAGAGACCGTCAAGCGGCTCGTGGTCGTCTCGCTGAAGTTGACCGTCAGGGTCGAGCCGGTGCCGTTGACCAGGTTCAGGCCCTGGTAGCTGGCGTCGGCGGCGACGTTGTCGATCTGGGAGATCAGCGAGTTGTACTGGGAGTTGAGCTCGGTGAACTCAGCCGCGGTGGACGCGGACTGGGCGCTGATCGCGATACCCTTCAACTGGTCGACGATGGAGTCGATCGCGTTGACGGCTTCGAGAGCAACGGATACCGAGCTGACCGCCTGGTCGATGCCGTCCTTCTTCTCGTTGAGGGTCGAGGCACGGTCGTTGAGTGCCTTGGCCTCGAAGAAGATCTTGGCGTCGTCCGACGGTCCGTTGACCTTCAGGCCAGTCGCCAGGCGGTCCTGTGTCCGGCCGATCAGGTCCGACGTGCTCTTCAGGGTCAGGAGGTTGGAGCGCACGGATGCGCTAAGGGAAATATCTGACATGACTAATCCTCATTCTAAGGTTCAGGTTATGGGACATTCTTGTCCCGTAGAGTGGGCAGCAATTGCCGTGCCACGGGAAAAATCATGCATTATCAGTGGGTTAGGGGCGGCGCGCTTTTGCCGGTCGGCAAATATTGCCGGAAACAGGGAAAGTTTTGCCCGCCGACCGGCAATATGTATCCTAAATAACTGTTTAAAAACATATAGTTAAAGTGTATTAGCCATGTTTTCCCGTTACAGGCTCGGAAATAAAAAAAGGGGGGCCGGAGCCCCCCTTTTCCATGACGATGTAAGCCTTCTGGCTTAGTTGAACAGCGACAGGACCGACTGCTCCTGCTGTCCGGCGAAGGACAGGGCGGAGATGCCGAGCTGCTGGCGCGTCTGCA
>JAEPNS010000099.1:0-7697 GCA_017643325.1 Alphaproteobacteria bacterium
AGCTGGTGCGCGGGACATGAACCGCTTCCTCACGAGCCTCGGGCCGTTTACGCCGCTGGTCGGCGTCGTCGCCCTCCTCCTGCTGTGGCAATTCGCCTTCTGGGTCGAGGTGGTCGACCGCGTGCTGCTCCCCTCGCCCGCCGCGATGTTCGTGGCCGTCTGGCAGGGGATGATCGGCGGCGACCTGCTGTTCGACTTCATCAAGACCGTCGAGCGCACGGCGCTGTCGATCCTCTACGCCGGGATTATCGGGATTCCGCTGGGGATCATCCTCGGTTCGTCTGTTGCGCTCTACCGCTCGGTCGAGTTCGTCGTGGACTTCTTCCGCTCGACCCCGGCGAGCGCCGTGTTCCCGCTGTTCCTGGCGATTTCAGGACCGGGCGACGCGACCAAGATCCAGGTGGCGACCTTCGGCGCCTCGCTGGTGATCCTTTTCAATGTGGCCTACGGCGTGATGAACGCGCGCAAGACCCGGCTGCAGGCCGCGCAGGTGATGGGCGCGTCGCGGTTCCGGGTGCTGACCGACGTGATGCTGTTCGAATCCCTGCCACAGACCTTCGTCGGGCTGCGCAACGGGGTCTCGCTTGCGCTTGTCATCGTGATCGTCGCGGAGATGTTCATCGGCTCCGTCGACGGGCTGGGCCATAACGTTCTCGACAACCAGATGCTGTTCGAGATGCCGCGCATGTACGCCGCGATTTTCGTCGCCGGCGCGCTCGGGTACGGGTTCAACCTCCTGTTCCTGCTGATCGAGCGGCGCTACGTTCACTGGTCCGGCCGCTGACCGCGACAGGATCAGGCCTCTTCTTTTGTACCAACATGTGAATTCGGAGAACCAAAATGGCCATCGACGTCAGGAAGATTGAAATCAAGAGCGTGTCCGACGCCTCCGGCCTCGACGAGTGGATCGAAGCCGGCGACGTGAGCGCCGACCAGATCGTCGCCGTCATCGGCAAGACCGAGGGCAACGGCGGCGTGAACGACTTCACGCGCATCCTTTCCGACCAGGCGTTCCGCGCCGTGCTGATGAAGCACGGCTCGCGCAGCGAAGCCGAGATCAAGGAAATCCCGATGGTGTGGTCGGGCGGCTGCGACGGTGTCATCACCCCGCACGCGGTGGCCTTCGCGCGCAACGACAAGACGGGCCCCGAGGACAAGGACCGGATCGTGATGGGCACCGCCATGAGCGCCGAACTCTTCCCCGAGGACATCGGCCGCCCGGCGATGGTCGAGAAGGTCGCCGACGCGGTGCGCGCCGCCATGGCCGATGCCGGCATCGAGGACCCGAAGGACGTGCACTATGTCCAGACCAAGACGCCGCTGCTGACAGTCGAGGGTGTGCAGGACGCCCATGCGCGTGGCCAGAGCGTCGCCTGCGAGGTGCACGATTCCATGGGCGTGTCCAACGGCACGACGGCGCTGGGGATCGGCGTCGCGCTCGGCGAGATCGAGATGCCGAAGCCGGAAGAAATCTGCAAGAACCTCGACATCTACTCCGCCGTCTCGTCCTGCTCGTCGGGCGTGGAGCTCGACCGGGCGCAGATCGTGCTGTTCGGCAACAAGGCCGGCGCGGGCGGGCGCTACCGGATCGGCCATTCGGTCATGAAGGACGCGCTGGACATGGACGGGATCTATGACGCGATCCGCGACGCGGGCCTCGAGCTGCCGGACCGGCCGCGCGCCGAGGACCTGAACGGCAAACTGGTCAACTGCTTCATGAAGTGCGAGGCCGACCCGCGGGCGCGCCTGCGCGGTCGTCGCCAGATCATGCTCGACGATTCCGACGTGCATCACCACCGCCACGCGAAGGGCGCGGTCGGCGGCGTTGCGGCGGCGGCCATCGGCGATCCGGCCGTGTTTGTCTCGGTCGACGCCATGCACCAGGGTCCCCAGGGCGGCGGCCCGGTGATCGCCATCGTCGACCTGGGCGAATAACGGCACGATGCCGCTTCCCTTCGACGACCCCTACAACGCGTTCTGCACCGACACCGACGCCTGGCTCGAAGGCGCGGCGGACGGGCCTCTGTCGGGGCTGACCTTCGCGGCGAAGGACCTGTACGACGTCGCCGGTCACGTCACCGGCGGCGGCAACCCGGACTGGAAGCGCACCCACGAACCGGCCACGGAGACATCCTGGCCGGTGGCCGCGCTCGTTGCCGCCGGCGCGACCATGGTCGGCAAGACCCACACCGACGAGCTGTCGCGCGGGATCTTCGGCGAAAACGCCCACTACGGCACGCCGGTCAACCCGGCCGCCCCGGACCATGTGCCCGGCGGCTCGTCGAGCGGCTCCGCGGCCGCGGTCGCGGGCGGACTCGTCGACCTCGCGCTGGGCACCGACACCGGCGGCTCAGTTCGCGTCCCCTCGAGCTTCTGCGGCATCGTCGGCATGCGCACGACCCATGGCCGTATCCCCTTTGCGAACGCCATCGACCAGGCCCCGAGCTTCGATACGGTCGGCTGGTTCGCGCGCGATGCCGGGACGTTTGCGCGTGCCGGAGCGGTGCTTCTGGATAATGAGATCGGGGATCATCCGGCGCCGCGGCTGATCGTCGCCAGCGACCTGTTCGCCTATGCGGACGGGGCCGTGCGTGACGCGCTTGCCGGCGGTCTCGACACAGTCCGTGCGGTGACCCGTGACCACTCGGAAGAGGTTCTTGCAGCGGAAGGTATCGACACCTGGTTCGGCCACCAGGCGGTGATGCAGGGCCGCGAGGCCTGGGAAACTTTCGGCGACTGGATCGACGCCACCGACCCGCGCTTCGGCTTCGAGGTGGCGGAGAACTACCTGATCGGCCGCAACTGGCCCGACGATGCCCGCGCCGAGGCCATGGAGGCACGCCCCCGCTACCGGGCGCGGATCGAAGAGCTGCTCGGCGATGACGGCGTCATCGCGCTGCCGACGACACCGTTCCCGGCCCCGCCGCGCGATTCGCTGCGCTCGGAGCAGAAGGCGCGGCGCTTCCGTGTGATCGCAATGACATGCATTTCCGGGCTCGCGGGTACGCCACAGATCAACCTGCCGCTCGGAACCGTCGACGGCCGGCCCCAGGGCCTGTCCCTCATCGGACCGCGCGGCGGCGATGAACTTCTGATCGACCTCGCGCGGAAGATCATGGCCTAGCCCACCGTCGGCAGGTACGCGTCAAGGCTGTCCAGAACTTCGGCCCAGCCTTCGCTGTTGGAGTCCCGGACATCCGCGGCATCGAAAGGCGCCTCGTGGAAGGTGAGCCGCGTTCCACCCCCCTCGGCATCTTCCAGCAAGACCGTGATCACGCGCTCAACGCCCGCGGATCCATCCGCGTCGATCCAGGCATGGGTGAACACCAGCCGCTCGTTGGCAACGATCTCCCGGTAGGTGCCCGCCATGCGGTAGTCGGTGCCGTCGGGCGCGGTAATGGTGGAGTGCCAGGCTCCGCCCGGGCGGATGTCCCCGCCGGAGGCCGTGACCGTGAAATCCTTCGGATGGCACCAGCGGTTGAGATGCTCCGGATCCGTCCACATACGGAACACGAGGTCGCGAGGTGCATCGTAGACGCGCACCAGTTCGATCGTGAGGGCATCGACGGTTTCCGCATTCATGACGTTCGATCCCTGTCTTGCAGTTCCTCCAGGTAGTCGCCGAGCCGATCGAGGCGGCCTTCCCACACGGCGCGGCGTTCGGCGAGCCAGTTTTCGGTGTGCTCGAACGCGGCCGGCTCGATCCGGCAGGTCCGCACGCGGCCCGTCTTTTCCGACGACACCAGCCCGCTGTCCTCCAGCACTTTCAGATGCTGCATCACCGCGGGGAGCGTCATGTCGAGCGGCGCGGCGAGCTCGCTGACCGATGCCGGTCCGTGGCTGAGCCGGTCGACCATCGCGCGGCGGGCCGGTTCGCTGAGCGCCTGGAAGCGCAGGTCGAGGTTTTCCTGATAGTTAAGCATATACTTAACTATAAAGATCGCGAGCGTGTCGTCAAGCGGTCCTCGACCGAATGCATGACAGCCATTCGCCGGCAACATTGTGTTCCGCCGCGTGCGCCCGGATAGTCGGCCGATGTGGTTCCTCCAGCGCATCGTGACTTATGCCGTTCCGATCATGCTGCTCGGCGTGCTGAGCGGCGTGGCCTACCAGCCGCTCGCCGCGGCGATGCGTCCATGGCTGCCCGTGATGATCGTCACGACCCTGACCCTGGCGATCGTGCGCACCGACCTGGGCACGCTGACCGCGATCCTTCGCCGCCCGGGATCGACCGTCGTCCAGGTCGTCTGGCTGCTGGCCCTCTCGCCGCTGGTCATGGCCGGCGTACTGATGCTGGTTCCGGTGCCCGAGGCGTTGCGCGGTCCGCTGATTCTCTACGCGGCGACGGCCCCGGTCACGTCGATGCCCGCCTTCGCGCTGCTGTTCGGGCTCGATGCGGCCTTTGTCCTGGTCGGCGTCACGGCGGCCGCCCTGCTGTCGCCGCTGAGCGTGCCAGCAACGGCCGCGCTGGTGATGGGGGACCAGCTCACCATCGGCATCCTCGACCTCGCCGCACGCCTGGCGATGATCATCGGCGGCTGCTACGTGCTGGGGGTCGTACTGCGCCGGGTCGTCGGCGCCGAACGCGTGGCCGGCTGGTCGATGCCTCTCGACGCGGTTTTCGTCGTCGCCGCGACACTTCTCGGCATCGCCGTGATGGACGGCATCGTCGCGCTGGCCGCGCGGGACCTCGCGGCGATGGCGCTGACCGTCGCCCTCGTGTTGGGCGTGAGCTTCCTCCTGTTCGTGCTCGGCGCGCTGCTGTTTGCATCCGCCGGTCTCACGACGGCGCTCGGCGCCGGCCTCAACAGCGGCGGGCGCAACATCTCGATTGTGCTGGCCGTGGTCGGCGCTTCGGCCAGCGACGCACTTGTGATCGTCGTGGCCGCCGCCCAGGTTCCCATCTTCGTCCTGCCGGTCATGCAGAAACCGCTCATCCGCTACGCGATGCGGCGCGCCGCGCGAAAAGCGGCCTGACAATCCGGCCGCCACGCATTGCACATAAAGGCGAGATTTGGTTCCTTGGTCTTCCGGAATTTCACTGCACACCAGATTCGGGACCGATGAGAGGCAAGCACGCCATCGTCGTGGGTGGGTCCGTCGGGGGCCTGTTCACCGCGCACTACCTGCACAGGAACGGCTGGACCGTCGACGTACTGGAGCAGGTGCAGGAGAACCTTGCCTCCCGGGGCACCGGGATCGCGTGGCACAAGGAACTCGAGGAGATCCGAGACGAACTGGGCCTCCCGCGCGACGATACGGTCGGCGTCGACGTGCGCGGGCGCACGGCGTTCGACCGCACCGGAAAGATCATTTCAGAGTTTGACCTGACCCAGCGCCTGGGCGCCTGGAACAGGGTGTTCCAGCCGCTCTACGACGCCTTCCCGAATGCGCACTATCACAACGGCGCGGCGGTCACCGGGCTCGAGACGGACGGCGAACGCGCGGCCGTGACCACCCGGGACGGGCGCAGCTTCGAGGGTGACGTCGTGATCGGCGCCGACGGTTTCCGGTCCGTGGTGCGCGGCGCCGTCGCTCCGGAGATCCTGCCGGTCTACAGCGGCTACGTCGCCTGGCGCGGCGTGAGCCGGGAGGAAAACCTCTCGCACGCCTTCCGCGAAAACGTCTTTCACCACTACGCCTTCCTGTTCATGCGCTCGAGCCTGCTGATCGGCTATCCCATGGCGGGTGCCGACGGCTCGATCGAGCCGGGCGGGCGACGCTACAACTACCTCTGGTACTACCCGGCGCCGGGCGACGAGCTGACCGACATCCTCACCGATGCTGACGGCAAGGTGTACGAGTACGGCATCCCGCCGGCGCGGATGCGGCCCGAGCATATCGACGCGGTCAAGGAGAATGCGCGCCGCGACATGCCCGAGAGCTTTCACGACGCCGTGAACTTTGCCGACACCACTATAGTGCAGCCGATCTACGACGTGTTCTCCCAGAAGATCGCGTTCGGCAACGTGGCACTGGTCGGGGTCGCCGCCTTTGTCGCGCGCCCTCATGTCGGGACCGGCGTCATGAAGTCGGCACAGGACGGCCGCGCGCTCGCGAATGCCCTCGGCGCCTGCGACAGCATTCCCGACGCCATGGCCCGCTACGAGGCCGAACGGCTCAGGCCCGGGCAGCGGGCGGTCTGGCAGGGACGGGACCTCGGCTCCTTCATCGAGCGGGGTCATGAGCGCCCGGAGGACGACCCGAACTTCAACCTGCCGCCCGAGCGTGCGATCAGGATCAGCGGCCGCCCGGTCGAGCACATGCTCGAACAGGGCCTGTAGGGCGCGCCCGTCATGATGCTGGACGGCAGGAAGATCATCGTGACGGGCGGCGCCAGCGGCATCGGCCGCGCCACCTGCGTGCTGGCGGCGCGCGAGGGGGCCGACGTGGCCATCGGCGACATCGACAGGGACATGGCGGAGGAAACAGCCGCGCTCGTCCGCGCCGAGGGGCGCGAGGCGCTGGTGGTGGAGCTCGACACGTCGAAGGCCGCCGACGCCCGGCGCCTCGCCGACGAGACGGCCGCCGCGTTCGGCACCATCGACGGCATCGTATGCTGCGCGATGAAGCTAAAACCGGCGAAGCTGGAGGAGCTGAGCGAGGCCGACTGGGACATGGTGATCGACATCGGCCTCAAGGGCTATTTCCTCTGCGCCCAGGCGGCGGGCCGCGTGATGCTTGAGAAGGGCAGCGGCTCGATCGTGTTCGTCTCTTCGATCGGCGGGGTACAGGCCTACAACGGCGCAGGCGCCTATTCGATCGCCAAGGCCGGCAACGTGATGCTCGGCAACCTGTTCGGCGTCGAATGGGGCGGGCGCGGTGTGCGCGCCAACACCGTCCTCCCGGGCCAAGTCCACACACCGATGACCGATCCCATGTTTTCCGACCCGGAGGTGGCCGCCGGGCGCGCCGCAGTCGTGCCCATGGGCCGGGTCGGCCTGCCGGAGGAGATCGCGGAGGCCTGTGTGTTCCTGCTGTCGGACCGGGCCAGCTACGTGAACGCCGCGATGCTCAAGGTCGACGGCGGCCAGGCCGAGAGCAAGATGATACACACGCCCGGCCGGAGCTGGGGCGGGAGCAAGATGGACTACGACGCCGGCTAGCGCGATTCCAGCCAGTCCCGGGCGCGGGTGCGCACCCGGTCGAACTGGTCGTGGCGCAGCGTGCGCGAAAGCCTCGAGGATGCGGGCGACAGCGCCTGGCCGCCGCTGAGGAGCGCAACCTCCAACCAGAACATGGCCTCGGTCTCGTCCTGCGGCACGCCGTAGCCCTCGGCGTAGAAATCGACCATGCCGAACTGGGCGTCGACGTTGCCCGCCTCGGCGGCGCGACGCATCCATGTGACGGCCTGCTCGACATCGGCCTCCACGCCGAGGCCCTCGCGGTACATCCCCGCGATGTTGAACTGGGCGCGCCGGTCGCCCGCCCGGGCCGCCATGTGCCACCAGCGGAACGCCTGCTCCATGTCGATCTGGACGCCCTCGCCCTCGGAATAGAGTGCCCCGAGCGCGTACTGGGCCCGCAGGTGACCCCGTTCCGCCAGCGGCGCCCAGACGGCGATGGCCCCTTCCGGATCGCCGTTACGGGCGTGGACGTAGCCCTTGAGAAACTCGGTGTCCGCCGCCCCGGCGGGCGACAGCGAAACCCAGAACGCGGCGATGGCCGCGAGGACGGTCCGGCGAAGACGCATCGGG
>JAEPNS010000099.1:7707-7987 GCA_017643325.1 Alphaproteobacteria bacterium
TGTGAGGTGCGGGACCTCGACATCCGAACCTGCGAAGGTCCGGGTCACGTGGTCCGACCCGTAGATCCAGAGGATCACCATCGGCTCGTCACCCACATTGAGGAAGTAATGCTCCCTGCCCGCCGCGATGTAGGTGGAGTCGTAGGCCTTGAGCCGGGTGCGCTCGCCCTCGATATCGACCTCGGCCTCGCCGGACAGGAGCGTCACCTGCTCATCGCAGTTGTGCTTGTGCATGGGCGCGGCCGCGCCCGGCGGGAAGGAACTGATGCCCGTCGTGAAA
>JAEPNS010000099.1:7997-9895 GCA_017643325.1 Alphaproteobacteria bacterium
GAAAGCGGCGTTGGCGCGGACATGGGGCACGACCAGCGGCGTCGTCACGACTCCGCCGCCGCGCTCGAGCTTGTCGACCTCGTCGAATTTCAGGACAACGGATTCGCTCATCTCATGCTCCGGGACTGCGTGGACCGGCGGCGAGTTTAGGCCAAGACCGCCGCCATTTCAGCCCTGCGCTGCGCGTGGCAGACTGCAGGCAGATTTCCTTGGAGAGTTGCCATGCCCGAGCGGACCGGCGGAACCCTGCGCGTGATCAATGCACGCCTGCCCGGACACGACCAGACCGTCACCCTGAACATCGTCGACGGCGTCTATGCCGACGCACTCCCGGACGGCGCGGACGCGGTCGAACTCGATGCCGCCGGCCGACTGTGCGTGCCGGGCTTCGTGGAGCCGCACATCCACCTGGACAAGGCTCTGCTCCTCGGCGACGTGCCCGTCAACGAGAGCGGCACGCTGGAAGAAGCGATCACCATCGTCGGCGAGCACAAGAAGGCGCTGTCGGGCGACGACATTGCGCGCCGTGCCCGGGAGATCGCGGACTCCGCGCTGTCCCACGGGGTCACGCGCATCCGCACCCATGTGGACATCGACACGCGCTCGGGCCTGGTCGCCTTCGACGCGCTGCGCGCCATGCGCGCGGAGCTCGGGGACCTCGTCGACATCCAGATCGTGGCCTTCCCCCAGAACGGGATCGTCGGCGACCCCGGTGTGGAGGACCTGCTGCGCAAGGCCATGGATCGCGGCGCCGACGCGATCGGCGGGATGCCGTTCAACGAGGATGGGCCCGAGGCCAGCCGGCGACATATCGACATCGCGTTTGCGATCGCCGAAGAGTCCGGATGCGACGTCGACATGCATGTCGACGAAAGCGACGATCCCGACGCGCGCACACTGGAGATGCTGTGCGAGGCCACCATCGCGAACGGCTACCAGGGACGCGTGACGGCCGGCCACACCTGCGCGCTCGCCGCCTACCCCGACGACTACGCGAAGCGCGTGATCGACCTCGCGGCGAAGGCGGAGGTAAGCATCATCACGAACCCCGGCACAAACATGATGCTGCAGGGCCGCGCGGATGCGCACCCAAAGCGGCGCGGGATCACCCGCGTGCGCGAACTGCTCGCCGCCGGCGTCAATGTCGCGTTCGGGCAGGACAACCTGCAGGACATGTTCTACCCGTTCGGCCACGACGATCCGCTGGAACTCGCGTTCCTGCTCGCCCATGCCGCGCATATGGGCCATCCGGACGACATCGCGACCCTGTTCGCGATGACCCACGAGCACGCCGCGAAAGCGATCGGGGCCACGGATCACGGCTTTGCGCCGGGATGCACCGGCGACCTCGTGATCCTGGACGCCGAATCCCCGCTCGACGCGGTGATCCGCCGGTCGCCGGAACGCACGGTGATCCGGCGGGGCGAGACCGTCTGCGAAACAAGCGTGAGCCGCTCCCGGCGCGCAGTGGCATAGAGACCGACGCATGTCCCCACGAAAAAGGGCGGCTCGACGAGCCGCCCTTCTTCCGCCGGCCGTTCCGAACGGCCGTCGAGATGCAGGTCCTACTGGATTTTGTACTCGTAGACGGGCGTGCCGCCTTCCGCCTTGATAAGTTCCATGTAACGCTTGAACTGCTCTTCGCCGGGCACACCGCTCTCGGTGTACTCGTCGGCCTTCTGGTTGACCCAAGGCTCGATGGCGCGCGCCATCTTTCCGCGCTCCTCGTCGCCGAGATCGCGAACGGTCACGCCCTGCTTCTTGAGATTCTCGAGCGCCGACGTGTACTTCGCCGCACTCTCGTCCTCGACCGCCTTCTCATAGTTGGCAACCTCCTCGATGATGATCTGCTTCACATCATCGGGGATGTTAGCCCACGTGTCCTTGTTGACGTGGAG
>JAEPNS010000009.1:0-9015 GCA_017643325.1 Alphaproteobacteria bacterium
GCGGACACACGATGGCACGCCGCACAGTCTCGGGCGGCAGGTGACCATTCTCCGCATCGTCGCGGTAGACCGGCAGCCCGACCATTGTTTTCGACGCGGGCCAGGCCCAGCCGTGCGCGCCGGCCACGATTCCCGCATAGGACGCCGCACGCGGCTTCGCCGTGGCACCGACGATGTGCGATGCGACCGGCGCATCGTAGCCGGGGTTGTTGTAGTACTGGACCGTGATCCAGTCGATCGCCTCGCCCGCCCTTCGAAGCACGTCGAGATAGGGGCCGCCGTGCCAGTCGGGATCGAGGTAAGGCGCCTGGGGTGCATGGCTCAGCAGCGCATCGGCCGGAACCGGAAATAAACGGCTAGGGGACGGCGTCGGGTGTCTTGGTCTGGTCGCGCGCGGGCCATTGTTCCGTGACGTCGGGCAACTCGATCTCCTTGCCCGTCAGACGTTCGACACTGATCGCGTAGACCGTGACCTCGTCAAGCCGCGGGTAGAACCCCTTTGGTCGTTCGGAAGTGCCGCGACGATACTTCGTCAGAAAGACGTCGAAGAAAGCCGATTTTTGGTCGCGTGCCGAGATAACCGAAATCGTGCCGAAGGCCACAACGCTGCGGTACGCAAGGGTCGAGTCGCATTCAAAGCGGCCATAGTCGAATACCGGGCCTGGTTCGTCGACCTCAAAACAGACTTTGGGATTGGCGTCGATGTTTGCACGCAGGTGCCCGTGGGCGGACGTGTTGTGGACCCAGATCGCGCCATGGGGGCCGGCATCCGGATGCCAGACATAGAGCAACGGCACGCAATAGGGCCATCCGTTGGCCCCGGCTGAGGCCAGGCGCCCGCAGTAGCCCTGCGCCAACAGCGTCGCCGCGTCGGTGTCCGACATCAACCTGTCGGCGCGGCGGACATCCGTGAAACCGCTCATATTCGCCTCCGGGACTTTTTTCGCCGGTTCGGTCCGCGCCGGGGCATCGGCTCTCGCATGTCCGATCTAGTCGTAGAAAACGAAGGCGCGAGTCTCGATGGTCTCGCGCGGCGCGGGGTCGTCGGGCGTGTCCGGGTCCTCGAAAGCGGAGTGCAACGCATAACGTGCAATGCCGTCGGTCCGCGTGTCGTAGTTCTTGAACAGCAGGACCTCGTCCCGGGTCATCCGCGGGAACCAGTACCAGCGATGGTTCGGATCGTAGATCGCGTGGCGCGTCTCGCTGGGACGGTTGTACTCGAAGGACGGCTCGGGTCGGAGGGGTGCCTCACGCCGGGTCTGGGTCAGCAGGCTGTCGTCGATCGACCGCGCATCGCACACGGTCAGCGGCCATTGCTCGATCGTCCCCGTCATCGAGCGCCAGGCGTTCACGATCGAAAACCGGCCCTTGAGCCGCTCTTCCGCCTCGCTGTCGCCGAACTTGTCGCGCATGCGCTGGAACGCCGATGCATCTGTGTAGTCGCTGTGGGGCGCGGGCACCGGATCGCGCGACGCGTACTTCGTGCGGTGCGCGAGATCGGTGGACCGGCGCGTGTGATCGTAGACCACCGCTTCGGTCCCGCCGGCGGCAGCGGCGACCAGCGCCTCGACTTCAGGCGTGTAGATCTCCGCAAGCTGGGCATCGTCGTTGAAGTCAGCCACCGCCGTCGCCTGCTCGACGAGCGTGAACCCCTCGACGTCCAGCGAGAAGCCGTCCTGCGCCAGCCGCGCGTTGCGGATCGTTACGTCACGCGGGGCGCGGTTGTCGTCGACCCGGATCGACTCGCCGAGCTTGTCGGACTGGGAGAAGACCGGGATTTTCTCCAAGCTGGCGAGATAGTTGAGCGACGCCACGACTTCCGGCTGCGACATCACATCTCCTGCGAGAACACCCATGGCGGTTCCTCCCCAGACCCATGGCGAAGTCTAGGGCGCAGGACCGCGCAAAGTCCACGCGCCCAGGAAGCGAGAGGTTTGAAATGCAGGTTTGTTGTAAAAATGGTGGGCGCGGCTGGGATTGAACCAGCGACCCCTTCGATGTCAACGAAGTGCTCTCCCGCTGAGCTACGCGCCCCACCTGATGCGGGTTTCACGGGACCGGTCAAACCTGCCAGACCCGCAAGCCGGGGCGCGTGATACACCGCACCCCGTCCGATGGCAAGGCCTCCGGCCCGACCGCGACGGCGCGCCCGGCGCTTGCCGTCGATCCGGACACCGATGTTGTCCGTTGTGCCGGCGTCGAGTGGGGGTCAGGCGACTTCCTGTTCCAGGATCGCCTCGACATTGTCGACCAGCTCACGCAGGTGAAAGGGCTTCGAGAGCACCTTCGTGTCGCCCATCTCCTCCCGCGCGCTCATGGCCACCGCAGCGAAGCCGGTGATGAACAGGACGCGAAGGTCGGCGTTGACCTTGTTGGCCCGCCGCGAGACCTCGATTCCGTCGATCCCCGGCATCACGATGTCGGCAATGAGCAAATCGAAAGCTCTTTCGTTGACCGCGTTGAGGGCGGCAAGACCATCCGGAACGGCCGTGACGTCGTGGCCGCTGCGTTCGAGCGCGCGCGCGAGGAACTCGCGCATCGACTGGTCGTCCTCGGCCAAAAGAATTCGCGCCATGGTCTCCTACACACAAGTCTTGCGCCGGAATCGCGGCGCTCCGGCGGACAGCGAATACGCCGTACGCCCGCCGAATGCTAGTGCGAACCGGTTTCGAAAGAGTGAACATGCCGCAAAGCCCGGGCATCCCCTGTCAAGGGTGACAGGTCGGGAGGTTTTCGCTACATCAGGACGGTCATGGACCGCGAAACCGTCAACGATTCCGACGCTGCGATCGAGATTCTGGCACCGGCCGAGCAGCGCGTGCCGCTGGTGTTTTCCTCGCCGCACAGCGGCCGGGACTACCCGGCGGATTTCCTCGCCGCGTCGAAGCTCGATGCCCACGCCATTCGCCGCTCCGAAGACAGCTTCGTGGATGAACTTTTTGCGCACGCGCCGCAGCTCGGCGCGCCGCTGCTCAAGGCACTGTTTCCGCGCGCCTTCGTGGATCCGAACCGCGAGCCGTATGAGCTCGACCCGTCGATGTTCGATGGGCCCCTGCCGGGGTTCGTGAACCGGCGCTCGCCCCGGGTGGCCGCCGGCCTCGGCACCATCGCCAGGGTCGTTGCGAACGGCGCGGAGATCTATTCCTGCAAGCTGGACTTCGACGAGGCACAGGCGCGCATCGAACGCTTCTACAAGCCCTATCACGACGCGCTGGACGAGTTGATTTCAGACACCCGCACGAGGTTCGGCACCTGCATCCTGATCGATTGCCACTCGATGCCGTCGATCGGCGGGCCGATGGAGAACGACGCCGGCAGGCGCCGCCAGGTGGACTTCATCCTGGGTGACGCCCACGGCCGCGCCTGCGCGCGCCCGCTGACCCTTCTCGTTGAGGAGACCCTGCGCCAGATGGGCTATTCCGTGGTGCGGAACACGCCCTACTCGGGCGGTTTCATCACGCGGAACTACGGCCGGCCGGAACGCGGCGTGCATGCACTGCAGATCGAGATCAACCGCGCACTGTACATGGACGAGGCGACGTTCGAGCGCACCGACGGCCTGGCGCGGATCGCAGACGATATGCGGGTGCTGGCCGGGCGGCTGGCCGAACTCGAACCTGCGGCTCTCGCGGCCTGAGGACCTCGGCTTTGACCGGCGCCCCGGACATCGAGACCACTCCGGCGCCGGTCGTGCGCGACGCGCGCGACACAGACATCGCGACGATCCGGGACATCTATGCGGAGCACGTGCTGACCGGGCTCGCTTCGTTCGAGGAAGTGCCGCCCGATGCGGCCGAGATGCTCCGACGCATGCGCGAAACCCGCGCGAACGGCCTGCCCTACCTTGTGGCAGCGCTTGCCGGCGACGGTCAGGACACCGTGCGCGGATTCGCCTACGCCAGTCGGTTCCGGACGCGCTCGGCCTATCGCTACACCGTCGAGGACTCGGTCTATATCGCGGGAGACATGATCGGGCGGGGGCTCGGGAACGTCCTGCTCGGCACACTCATCGCGCGCTGCACCGCACTCGGCTACCGGCAGATGATCGCGGTTATCGGGGACAGCGGAAACGCCGCCTCGATCGGCCTGCACGCGCACCACGGCTTCGCGAATATCGGCACGATGCCCGCCGTCGGCTTCAAGTTCGGCCGCTGGGTCGACAGCGTGCGCATGCAGCGTGCGCTCGGGCCCGGTTCGAGTTCGCCGCCCGACGACGCGACCGGACAGGATTGACCGGGGACCCCATGGCTGCGCAAACGGGCCCAGGTGACCACGTCATTGAACAGGGCTACCAGGCCTACACGGACGAGGATCACGAGGTCTGGCGCGACCTCTACCGCCGGCAGTCTGAACTGCTCCCGGGACGCGTCTGCGGGGAGTTTCTCGACGGTCTCGACGCCCTGGGCGTGGGCGCGGACGGGATTCCCGATTTCGAGGACCTGTCGGAGCTGCTGGAGCCGGCGACCGGCTGGCGGATCGTCGCCGTCCCCGGGCTGATTCCCGACGACGTGTTCTTCAGCCACCTCGCAGCACGGCGTTTTCCGGTCACCAACTGGATCCGCGCGCGGGAAAAGATGGACTACCTGCAGGAACCGGATGTGTTCCACGACCTTTTCGGGCATGTCCCGCTGCTGACGAACCGCTATTTCGCCGACTACATGGCCGCCTACGGTCGCGGCGGACTCAAGGCAATGCGGCTGGGCGCGCTCGACATGCTGGCGCGCCTGTACTGGTACACCGTCGAATTCGGGCTTATCGACACGCCCGAGGGCCTGCGCATCTATGGTGCCGGCATTGTCTCTTCGCGAGGAGAAAGCATCTATGCGCTGGACGATCCGGCGCCGAACCGGATCGCCTTCGACCTCCAGCGGATCCTGCGCTCGCGCTACAGGATCGACGATTTCCAGGAAACCTATTTCGTGATCGATTCTTTCGATGCACTGATGCAGGCAACCGAGCCGGACTTCACGCCGATCTATGAGGCCGCGCGGGCGCTGCCCGAGATCGCCGCGGGTGAGGTCGTCGCAGGCGATCGGCCGGTGTCATGACTTTTTGGCGGGGCGGCAAGAAAAAAGGGCCGTGGAGAACCACGGCCCGAAGTCTAGGGAGGAAACGCCTTAGATCGGCACCGCAGTGCGATGCCGCAACGCAATATATGCATTTCGCAGTTGCACAAACAACCCCTTCTGGCAAAAAAGGCTGAAAAGAGGGAAAAATTCCCAAACACACAGCGGCTCGGCAACTTTGTTGCCTAATCAAGCGTGCATTGCACAATCGTTGAGCGATCAAGGGCCTTGCTGCTAGGCTCTGGCACAGGGTTTGCTTCTTTTCGGACATGATGATGACGCCCGTTCCTCCGCCCGTCGACGCACGGTCATGCTCACCGTCGCCATTGCAGCCGGTCTGACGATGATGTCGCCGCGCGATTCCGCTGCGAAATCGCCGGAAACACACGAGATTTGCGCGCACGCCATCGATCGCGCCGAGGCCGGCCGGACACTGCCGCGCGAACTGCTGACGGCGATCTCGCGGGTCGAATCCGGACGCTGGAACGACAAGGAACGGGAAGTTCTTGCCTGGCCGTGGACCGTCACGAACGGAGCGGACGGGCAGTATTTTCCGACCAAGAAGGCTGCGATCGCGCATGTCCGGAAACTGCAGGCCCGCGGAATCCGCAACATCGACGTCGGGTGCATGCAGATCAACCTGCGTTACCACCCCGATGCCTTCGACAACCTCGAGCAGGCGCTCGACCCGGTCGAGAATGCCCAGTACGCCGCGGATTTCCTCAGCCGGCTGTTTGTCGAGCGGCGCTCCTGGGGCGAGGCCATCAAGCGCTACCATTCTGCGAATCCCAAGTTCAACCGGCCCTACTACGACAAGGTCGTGCGACAGTGGGATGACGCGCGCAAGGATGCGTCGACCTACCAGCTCGCCCGCCTCACGGACCCCAAGGGCCTGGGACACTCGCGCGAGCGGGTCGAGCGCGCGCCCGACGACCCACGCCGTCTGGCGGCGGAAGCCCACCGTCAGGCCGTAATCGCGAAACACCGGGCGGAGCGGCAGCGCCTGCGCGCCGAACGCGAAGCCCAGCTCGCCTCCTTCGCAGACGGGTTCCGCCCGGACATTCAGCCGCGGTAGCGCAACACCGCACGCGCCTTGGCCCGCCGCGCGCCGGCGTGGCAAGCTGCCGGCGATGCACGGCTTTCCTCCGATACCCCTCGACCGGCCCATCTCGGCATGACCGTCGTTCTAGATAACGCCGCTCCAGTCGCGCAGGTCGATACCGACAGTTCGGCCGACGGCTTGCATCTGCGCCTGTCCGGGAACTGGACGACCGCCACCATCGCTGATGTCGACCGGATCCTCCGCGCGACGTCTCTTCCGTCCTCCGGCCGCGCGGAGATCGACATGACGGACGTCATGGCGCTCGACACGTCCGGCGCGTGGCTGGTGCACCGGACCGAACTTGCACTCGCCGAGCACGGCGCAGAGGTCCGTGTGAGCGGGGTCAACCCGCGTTTTGCCGGACTGATCGAAACCGTCCGGGCCAACGACGATCAGTGCCCGGACCCCGAGCCGCCGGCCAACGCCTTCGTCGCGATGGTCGAACGGGTCGGCCGGACGACCTTCCTCGTCGCGCAGGAAAGCCGGGACCTTGTCACGTTCCTGGGACACTCGGTCGTCGTTCTCGGGCACTCGGTATTCCGGCCGTCGCGTATCCGCATGACCTCGCTCTTCCACCACATCGAGCAGGCCGGCCTCAATGCCGTGCCGATCGTCGGTCTGATATCGTTCCTGATCGGCATCGTCCTTGCCTTCCAGGGCGCCGAACAGCTGTCCAAGTTCGGCGCACAGATATTCACGGTGAACATCGTCGCACAGGGCGTGCTGCGCGAGATGGGCGTGCTGCTGACGGCCATCATGCTGGCAGGACGTTCCGGCAGCGCATTCACCGCCCAGATCGGGACCATGAAGGTGCGCGAGGAGGTCGACGCGATGCGCACCATCGGCCTCGACCCGATGGAAGTCCTCGTGCTTCCACGCCTTTGGGCACTTGTGATCTGCCTCCCCCTGCTGACCTTTTTCGCCAATATCATGGGCCTGCTCGGCGGCGCGATCATGGCGACAGTCGCGCTCGACATCACCTTCTTCCAGTTTGCGCGCCAGATGAGCGGCGCGGTCACGATGTGGACGTTCTGGATCGGGCTGATCAAGGCGCCCGTGTTCGGCTTCATCATCGGCCTCGTCGGCTGTTACGAAGGCATGCGCGTCACCGGCAGCGCCGAATCCGTCGGGCGGATGACGACACGCGCCGTCGTGGAGTCGATCTTTCTCGTGATCGTCCTCGACGCGATGTTCTCGATCCTGTTCGCGGTGCTGGGGATCTAGGCGGTGACGGTGGCGGCCGAACATCAGGTGTCTGCGCAAACGGTGATCCGGGTCGAAGGGCTGCGGACCCAGTTCGGCAGCAACGTCATCCACGACGGTCTCGACCTCGAAGTCCTGTCGGGTGAAATCATGGGAATTGTCGGCGGATCGGGCACTGGAAAATCGGTCCTGCTGCGCACGATTGTCGGGCTCATCAGACCGGCGTCCGGTCGCATCGACCTGCTGGGCACCGATGTGGTGGGCTGTTCCGAATCCGAGCGGACAAGGGTCCTGAGCCGCGCCGGGGTCCTCTTTCAGGACGGTGCACTGTTCAGTTCGATGACGGTCGCACAGAACATCATGGTCCCGCTTGCCGAGCACACCGATCTCGCGCCGGCGCTGCGCGAGGAAATCGCGGAACTGAAGATCAACATGGTCGGGCTCCCGCTCGATGCCGCCAACAAGTTCCCTTCGGAGCTTTCGGGCGGCATGCGCAAGCGCGCCGGCCTGGCGCGGGCGCTGGCGCTCGACCCGGAGATCCTGTTTCTCGACGAACCGACGGCCGGGCTCGACCCGATCGGCGCGGACCGCTTCGACCGGCTGGTCAAGGGGTTGCGTGACGCGCTGGGACTGACTGTCGTCATGGTCACCCACGATCTCGACAGCCTCAATGCGATCTGCGACAGGATCGCGGTGCTGCTCGACAAACGCATCAGGGTCGGCACAATGCAAGACCATATGCATGACGATCACCCTTGGCTGCGCGAGTATTTCCACGGTCCCCGTGCGCGCGCCGCACGACACACCGACGCCGCTACGGAGATGGGCTGACCCATGGAAACGCGCGCCAACTACCTGCTCGTCGGCAGTTTCGTGATCGTCATCTTTGTCGGCGCCGTCGTCTTCGTGCTGTGGCTGGCCAAGTTCCAGTTCGACCAGCAGTTCACCCGCTACGACATCGAGTTCGAGGGCTCGGTCAGCGGCATGAAAGTGGGCAGTGCGGTTGAACTCAACGGCATCCCCGTCGGCGAGGTGATTCGGATCGCCATAGATCCCGCCGATGTCGAGAAGGTGCTGGTGACAATCGAAGTCCCCTCCGAGACTCCGGTCCGCGAGGACACCGTGGCCAGCATGGAGATCAAGGGCATCACCGGTGGTGTTGCGGTCCAGCTCTCGGGAGGCACCCAGGCCTCGCCGCCGCTCGAGCCCAAGCCCGGGCAGGACCGCGCCGTGATCAAGTCCGAGGCCTCGGCACTCGCCCAGTTTCTCGAGGGCGCGCCTGAACTCATGACCAGCCTGCAGACGCTCGTGGCGCGTGCTGCGGTCCTGCTCGGACCCGAGAACCAGACCGCCTTCGCGCAGTCGCTCGCCAATATCTCGGCATTTTCGGGCGCCCTGGCCGCGCGCGGCGACGACATCGAGCTCCTGATTTCCGACGCCTCCAAGACCATGACCAACCTTCGCACCGCCAGTGAAGCCATGACCGGCATGGCAGCGAATGCAGAGGCTGCCATCGCATCCATCGGGACGACCGCGGATACCGTGTCATCGACCGTGTCCGAAAACCGCGCGAACATCAGGGGGCTCGTGTCCGACCTGCGGACGACCGCCCAGTCCATGACGGCCATGTCAGGTGAAATGGAG
>JAEPNS010000009.1:9025-20976 GCA_017643325.1 Alphaproteobacteria bacterium
AGCCGCTGCGCGACTTCACGGGTGAAGGCCTTTACGAGCTGACAAACTTCATGGTCGAGGCCCGTGCGCTTATCGACAGCCTTGAACGGGTGACCACGCAGGTCGAGCGTGACCCGGCCCGATTCCTGTTCGGCAACCAGCAGCAGGGTTATGAAACGCCAAACTGACCGATCCTCGTTCCCGCCGGCCCGCCGGCGTTCCTTTCTGAAAGGCGCCGGCGCGCTGTCGACCAGCGCGCTGCTCGCGGCATGCGGGCTGGAGTTGCCCGGGCAAGGCCCGCCGCCTCGCCTGTTCCGGCTGTCGCCGAAGAGCACGTTCGCCGAGGATATCCCCCGGGTGGACTGGCAGCTCGTGATCGAGGAACCGCTGGCCCCGACCGGCCTGAACACGACACGGCTGCCGCTGCACCGGCGCGCGATCGAGCTCGAGTACTACGCCCGCGCAAACTGGACGGACCGCGCGCCCGCCATGGTCCACACGCTGATCGTCGAGTCCTTCGAGAACTCGGCACAGATCGTCGCCGTCGGCCGCGAATCCCTCGGTCTGCGCGCCGACTATGTGCTGAAACTGGAGCTGAGGGAGTTTCAGTCGGAGTACCCTGGCGAAGGCCCGCCCGACGCGCACGTCCAGATCAACGCCAAGCTGGTCAAAATGCCGCAACGCGCGATCGTGGGATCCGAGCGGTTCACGTCCAAGGTTCGCGCGGCCGGCGACAACATGGACGCGATTGTCGCCGCCTTTGACGACGCCCTCGGCGATGTCCTGAAGGATCTGGTCGGGTGGACCCTGCACACCGGTGAGGCCAACCGGGTCCAGGACAGAGGCCGCGGCAGCTAGGAAACGCTGTTCAGTGCGTTCTGAACGAAACGGACCAGCACACGCAGCGGAAGCGGCTTGTCGACCACGGCAAAGACGTTGAGGCCTTCCTCGGTCGCGCGCCGTACCTGGTCTGCGTAACCCGACATCAGGATGATCTTCGGTTCGTAGTCCAGATTGGCGGCGAGTTGGGCCGCCTTGATCCCGTCGAGGCCGGGCATGCGCACATCCATGATCACCACCGCCGGCCTTTCGCGACGCATCGTGTTGACCGCCGCGAATCCGTTGTCTTCCTGGGTCACCGAAATTCCGAACCGAGACAGGAACGACCCGATCTGGTTCGCCTGCTCACGGTCGTCGTCAACGATCATGACCAGCGGTTGCTGGCTTTCGGAACCTGACGGTGATTTGGCCGCAAAGCCGGACATCGAAACCCCAGTCCTGTGAAACAGGCACGCTATCGTACCGCTATCGCTCCCCGGACGAAGACCTTATTACCTCAAATCCGTCCGGATTATATACGACGAAAGTTAGTTGTCTGCACAACTAACTCGCGAGCGCACGCAAAATATCCGAAACCTCTCGCAAATTCAGAGGTTTATGAAGAACCGCCGCGACGCCGGCCCGCGCCCAGACGCGCTCGTCGTCGTCCAGCGCCGTATGTCCGGTCATGACGACGACCGGCATTTCGGGCCGTTCGACGCGCATCCGGGCGAGGAAATCGGCGCCGTCCATGCCCGGCATGCGCAGGTCCGTCATCACGACATCGAACGCATGCGCCATGACACAGTCATACGCTTCCGCGCCATTCGATGCTGTATCGGTCACAAACCCGCGCGAGGTCAGGAACTTCGCAAGTGTCGCGATCGCTTCGGGCTCGTCATCGACAATCAGCACGCGTGCAGAATCCGCAGAGGCCATCGGTTACTCTCCAGCCTGCCGGTTTTCGGCGCCCGCCTCGCTCTCGCCGGGCGCGTCCTCCAGCGCGACCGGCAGGCGGATCTCGAAAACCGCCCCGCCGGCACCGTTCGTCACCGAGATCGTTCCGCCCATCCCGGAGACGATGCTGTATCCGATCGCCAGACCCAGTCCGGTCCCCTCGCCAACGCTCTTGGTGGTGAAGAACGGCTCGAAGACGTGGGCGCGAACATCCTCGGGAATCCCGCCGCCGCTGTCCGAAACGGTGATCACAACTTCGCCCTCCCTTATTGCCTCACCGGATGCATCGGGCTCGGTGACGAAGGCAGACACCTCGATCGCACCCAGATTCTTCTGCGCGTCCCCCGCACGTCCCGGCTCCTGATCCTGAGCGGCGGACTTTATCGCGTCGCGGGCGTTGGCCAGCAGGTTCAGGACGACCTGTTCGAGCCGGATCGGCTGGCCCCGGACGAGGGCCGTGCGCTTCGGCAGAACGGTGCGAACATCTACCCCGTCGAGCAGATACTGCTCGCGCACCATCGTCGCTGCTGCGCTGACACTGGCGATCGGGTCGAAGCGGGAGTCGCCCGATTCTTCCTGTCGGCTGAAGACCCGCAGGTGATTGATGATCGACGCCATGCGCTCGGTCTGGGCGGAAATCCGCTCGAACTCCTCGCGGTGGCTATCGATATCGGCCTCGCCCTCCTCCATGAAGATGAGGCTCGAGTCGGCAGCCATGCGGATGATATTCAGTGGCTGGTTCAATTCGTGCGCCATGCTCGCTGCCATTTCCCCGAGCAACGCGAGCTTTGATGTCTGGACCAGCTGGGCCTGGGCGAGTTTTCGTTCCGTGATATCGCGCCAGATACCGAGGATCGCCGGGCGGCCCTCGTAGAGGAACTCGGCGCCGAGCGCTTCGGCTTCGAATGTCCCGCCGTCGCTGCGGAGCGCCCTGAACTCGTGAAATGCCACATCCTGGTCGAACCGCGACATCGGCGGGGACGTACGCGCGCTCTCGTGGTCGTCGGGGTGGACGAAATCGAGCACACGCCGGCCGATCAGTTCGTCGGGCGACGACACGCCCAGCAGGTGCGCCCCTGCGGGGTTCACGAACCGGAAGCGACCCTCCGCATGCACGGCGATCATGTCCGGCGATGCTTCGCTGAGACGCCGGTACCGGTCCTCGCTTTCCTCGAGGGCGTTGAGGGCACGCCGTTCGGCCGTGATGTCGGTAAACACACACACCCAGCCGTCGCCGGGTAGCGGGTCTGCCCGCACGAGCAGGATCTGGCGCCCTATACGGCTGGCCTCGAACTGGAACGGGATCCCTTCAGCCAGGTGGGCTTCAAGGCTGCGGATACGTTCCGAATCGCCCACGGAGGCCGAAATCTTGTTTGGGTTCGCGCCGATTTTCTGGAGGATTTCACGAAGCGGCAATCCGACAATCGCGGTGTTGTCGCCGACCACCGCCAGCCGACCGAGCCGGGCATTCGTCAGGATCGCGTTGCCTTCGCCGTCGAGCACGACGAGGCCCTCCCCCATCCCCTCCAGCGTGGCCTGGAGGAATGTCGTCTTCTCGGCGAGCTCTTCCTGACCACGCCGGATGTCCGTGATGTCGGTAATGACGCACACCGTGCTCCCGTCGGTCGTCCGACGGCCGAGCAACTGCACGAACCGGCCGTCGGAGAAAGCAATCTCACGCCGAGCTTCCGGCGTTTCAAACCATTCCATCTGCTCCGCGAGCCACTCGTCCACCCGGTCCGACGCATCGGCGATCTCGCCGCTTTCCGCGCATCGCTTCATCAGCGTGCCAAAACTGGTTCCCGACACTATCAGCGCATCGGCGCCCGGCAGATAGCGAGGCGCACGCGAGTTCCAGAGGGTAAGGCGTCCGAGTTCGTCGAAGAGGAAGAAACCGGCAGGAATCGATTCGATCGCCTCGAACAGGTGCGCCTGCGCGACCCGCGCCCGGTCCTGAGCGCGCACCATCGCCGTGATGTCGGTGCCCGTGCCGCGAAATCCCATGAACGCACCGGTCGGTCCGAATATCGGAAGGCCGTTGATGATAAAATGGAAAACCTCGCCGTCTTCGCGCGGTCGGACCGCACGAACGTTCCGGAACGGTTGGCGCGCGTTCAGTGCGGCCTCCAGGCGTTCCCAGTCGCCGGGGTTATCGATCGACGGCACGTCGAAGATTTTCTTGCCGATCAGCGCCTCCGGCTTGCGGCCGGACACGTCGGTATAACGTCCGCTCACGTGGGTGAACCGCCCTTCCGCGTCGAGTTCCCAGGCCCAGTCGGACGCCGCGCTCGTAAAGTCGCGGAACCGCTGTTCGCTCTCGGAAATCTCTGCCTCGTGGCTCTTGATCTGGGAAATATCCGAAAACGTCGTGACGAAACCGCCGTCGCCGGTCGAGGCCCGGTTGAGCATGAGCCAGCGGCCGTCTGCCAGCTCGATCTCGATCGGAACCTCTCCGGACCGGCAGCGCCGGACGACTTCGCGAGCCCATTCCCGGTAGCGGCCGATGGAGGCCCGGATCCGGCCCGTGCGCGCCAGCCGGGTGATGAACTCCTCGAACGTCAGGTCGCTACCCGTGCCCACATGCAGGTTCGGGAGAAGCGCGTGGAACTTGTTGTTGTGTTCGACCAGGCGGCTCTCGGCATCGAACAGCGCGAACGCCTCGGACATGCTGTCGAGCGCACCGGCAAGGCGATCCTGCGCACTCGTCAACTCCCGCGCAAGCTGCTGGTTCTCGATCCCCAGACGGACCGATTCGCCAAAATTGCGATGCCCGGCTCGTCCCAGGAACAGGAGCGCAACCAGAAACACGAAGGCGGCGATGCCGAGAAACAGGTGGGGCTCGGAATCCTGCAGGACCAGGAATGTCGCGATCGGCGTGACCAGGGGCACCACATATGCGACGAGCGCCGGGAAGTATGGTGCCAGAGCTGCAGTGCCCCCGGCCCCCATGCCCAGCACGAAAAGCGCCATGAAAGCCTGGACCAGGAAGTTGTCCTCGGGAAAAAGAAGGACCGAGCCGATGCCCCAGACAGCCCCGCTGAGCGCATAGGCTGCAGGCCAGACGAAACGCCAGAACGGTTGCTCGGCGTCGTTGTCGCGGACAGCCCGGTCGTAGTAGCGGTACATCACGACACGCAAGGCCGAACTCATCCAGACGAGGGCCGCCCAGCCGACAATGAGGGGGGCCGGGAACTCCCCCCAAAGCATCACCGCAACGACGATGCTGTTGACCGGTGGCACGAAATTGCTGACACGTCCCTGCCGGTTGAGGGCGACGAGCTGCGCGCGCACCAGCCGGTCGCGGGAGACCCGTTCGGGGTCCGCATCCGCGGTGCGGCCTGTCTCGTCGGTCGTATGTGTCATGCGCCGGCCCTTTCCGCGCGTCATGCGCGTCCAATCCAGCCAAACCATTGAATCATATGGCGAACCACGTGTCAGCCCCACAACTCACGCGCCGGCGGCGACAGGCGACTGCGATCCGCGGCCAGCGCCGGGTCGCGGTCCCGCGAGAGCAGCAGCGGCCCGTCCAGGTCGACGAAGCGTGCGTGCGCGGCCACCAGGAAGGCCGGCGCCATCGCCAGGCTGGTCCCGACCATGCACCCGACCATGATGTCGAAGCCAAGTTCGCGCGCCGCGCGGCCGGCGCGCAGCGCCTCGGTGAGTCCGCCGGTCTTGTCGAGCTTGATGTTCACGAGGTCATACTTGCCGACCAGCGCTTCGAGGCTCGCCGCATCGTGAAAGGATTCGTCCGCGCACACCGGGATCGGACGCGGCAACACCGCCAGCGCCGCATCCGCGTCGGCGGGAAACGGCTGCTCGATGAGCGCCACCCCCATATCCACGAACGCGGCCACGCAAGTATCGTAGGCGTCCTGGTCCCACGCCTCATTCGCATCGACGATCAGTTGCGCCTCGGGCGCGGCATCCCGCACGGCCCGCACCCGCGCAAGATCGTCCGATCCGGTCAGTTTGAGCTTCAGCAACGGCCGGTCCGCATTTTCCGCGGCCGCCTTCGCCATCGCATCGGGCGTGTCGACGCTCAGCGTGAATGCCGTCGTTACCGGCCCGGGCGCGTCGACCCCGGCGGTTTGCCAGGCAGGCACGCCTGTCGCTTTCGCTTCGAAATCCCACAGCGCGCAATCGAGCGCGTTGCGCGCGGCTCCGGCCGGCATGCGGTCCTGGAGGGCGTCGCGGGTCAGGCCGCCGGATATGTCGTCGCTGCAGGCCAGAATCTGCTCGAGCACGGACTCCGGCGTCTCGCCATACCGGATATTCGGGCCGCATTCACCCTGTCCGACGATCGCACCGTCGGTCAGGCGCGCGCTGACCACAACCGTTTCGGTCTTGCTCCCGCGCGAAATCGCGAACCGGTTGCGCAGCGGAAAGGTCTCGATCTCCGCCGTCAGGGTCGGCACGGGATCAGATCGCGGCCAGCGCGTCCGCGATCGGCCCGACACCGCCGCGAACCGGGTCGACGGCCGGCATCTGGAACCGGTCCGACAGCTCGCCGAGGAGGGACGTGCGTGCCTCGTCGGATTCCATGTGCGAGGTATTGACGGCGATCCCGACACAGCGCGCGTCCGGATTCGTCAGCCGCGCCGCCTCCAGGTGACCCTCGATGCACACGCCGATATCCGGCAGCGGCTGGTGCGGCAACCCGCGCATATGCGTGCGTGTCGGCTCGTGGCACAGGATCAGCGCGTCCGGCTGCGCGCCGTGCACAAGCCCCATCGTCACGCCTGCATAGGAGGGATGGAACAGGGAGCCCTGTCCCTCGACAAGGTCCCAATGGTCCGGATCGTTCGCAGGCGCGAGCCATTCGGTTGCGCCCGAAATGAAGTCCGAGATCACGGCATCGACCGAGACCCCCGAACCGGCGATGAAAATTCCGGTCTGGCCGGTCGCGCGGAAATCGCAGTTCACCCCACGCGATTCCAGCTCCTGCTCCATCGCAAGGGCCGCGAACATCTTGCCGACCGAGCAGTCGGTGCCGACAGCGAGCAGGCGTTTTCCCGCGCGCGGAGCGCCGGTCCCCACCTCGAACGTTCGGTCCGGATGGCGGACGTCGAAGATCGAACGCCCGTTGGCCGCGGCCGCGTCGGCGGCCTGCGGAATGTCCGCGATCCGCGCGTGCAGGCCGGACGCGACATCCATCCCGGACTCCAGCGCCTCGACAATGGTCGCGATCCAGGTCTCGCCGACCACGCCGCCGCGGTTGGCGACCCCGATCACCAGTGTGCGCACGCCCGCGTCCGCCGCCTCGGCCACGGTCATGTCGGCCAGGCCGAGATCGGCATTGCAGCCCGGCAGGCGCAACTGGCCGACGCACCAGTCCCGACGCCAGTGGACAATGCCGTGGGCCGTCTTGGCGGCAAGCTGGTCGGCGGCATCGCCGAGAAACATCAGGTAGGGATTTGCGATCTGCATGCCGTGTGCCCCCATGGCGCGCGGTTGCCGCTCCGTACGGCCCCCCGCTATTGTCCGGACCCCGACACCGCCGAGGTTCTGCGCCATGTTTACCACACGCCCGGAAATCCGTGGCACCCACGGGATGGTTGCCTCCACCCACTATCTCGCGACCATGGCCGGCTGGCGCATGCTCGAGATCGGAGGCAATGCCTTCGATGCCGCCGTGGCGACGGGACTCGCGCTGCAGATCGTGCACCCCTACCAGAACGGGCCGGGCGGCGACCTTCCGATCGTCTTCCACGACGCCGCGGCCGGAAAGACCCGCGTGATCTGCGGACAAGGCGTGGCGCCGCAGGCAGCGACCATCGACGCGTACCGCAATCTCGGCCTCGACCTGGTCCCCGGCACCGGACTGCTCGCGCCCTGCGTGCCCGGCGCCTTCGGCGCATGGATGCTCCTGCTCCGCGATCACGGGCGCCTGCCCCTGCGCGAGGTGATCTCGCCCGCCATCGCCTATGCGCGCGACGGCTATGCGGTCGTGCCGATGATGCGCACCATCATCGAGGGCGTTGCGGAGCTGTTCCGGAGCGCCTGGCCGACCTCCGCGGACACCTGGCTGCCCGGCGGAAACGTCCCCGAGGTCGGCGCCATGCATCGCACGCCGGCGATCGCGGACACCTACCAGCGCCTTCTGGACGAGGCCGAAGCGGCAGGCGGTGACAGGGAGGACACGATCGAGGCCGCGCGCAAGGTGTTCTACGAGGGCTTTGTCGCCGAGGAGATCGACCGCTTCTGCCGCGAGACCGAATGGCTGGATTCGTCCGGCGAGGTCCATGGCGGACTGCTGACTGGCGACGACATGGCCAACTGGCGCGCAACGGTCGAGGACGCGGCCACTTACGACTATGCCGGTTACACGATCTGCAAGCCCGGGGTCTGGAGCCAGGGGCCCGTGTTCCTGCAGCAACTGGCCCTGCTGGACGGGTTCGATATCGCCGGCATGGACCCGCTCGGACCGGAGTTCGTCCACACGCAGGTCGAATGCGCCAAGCTCGCGCTGGCCGACCGCGAGGCCTGGTACGGCGATCCGTCGGTCAACGATGTGCCCCTCGAGACGCTGCTGTCGCGCTCCTACAACGACGCGCGGCGCGCGATGGTCGGCGAGAGCGCGTCGATGGAATTCCAGCCCGGATCGCCCGACGGCCGCACCCCGAAGCTTGCCGAGTTCGCGATCCTCGACCCCGACGCCGAGACGGCGCCCGGCGCCGGCGAGCCGAACGCCGCCAAGGCCGGTGTCGGCGAACCGAATGCGGCGTCGAACGCCGACGGCGACACCGTCCACTGCGACGCGGCCGACAGCGAGGGCAACATGGTTGCCTGCATGCCCTCGGGCGGCTGGCTGCAGTCCTCGCCGACGATCCCGGCGCTCGGCTTCTGTCTCGGCACGCGCGCCCAGATGTTCTGGCTGCAGGAGGGCTACCCGACAAGCCTGCGGCCCGGAATCCGGCCACGCACGACGCTCAGCCCGACCATGGCGCTGCGCGACGGAGAACCGGTACTGGCATTCGGCACCCCCGGCGGCGACGCCCAGGACCAGTGGGGCCTCAGCATGTTCCTGCGGCACATCCACCATGGCTACAACCTGCAGGCGGCGATCGATGCGCCCAACTTCCACACGGACCACCTGCCGTCGAGCTTCTACCCGCGCACCTTCCAGCCGGCCGAGGTCAAGGCCGAACGCCGGCTGCCTGCCGCCACGATCGAGGAATTGCGCCGGCGCGGTCACCGGATCACCGTGGTGGACGACTGGGCGCTGGGCCGCATGGTCGCCGTCGGGCGCGAGCGCACGAATGACGGCTGGTTCCTCAAGGGGGCGGCGCATCCGCGATTCCAGGAGGCCTACGCGGTCGGCCGCTAGAACATGGCCGCCGACTCGCCCGACGCCAGCGCGCTGACCGACCGGCTTCGGCGGGGGCCATACGGCCGCATCTGGGCCCTGTCCTGGCCCTCGATCCTGTCGAACCTCACCGTCCCCATGCTCGGCGCGGTCGACACGGCGGTGATGGGCCACCTTCCCGACCCGGCCTATGTCGGCGGCGTCGCAGTCGGCGCGATGGTGTTCTCCTTCCTGTACTGGGGCTTCGGATTCCTGCGGATGGGGACGATGGGGTTTGTCGCCCAGGCGCTGGGCCGCGAAGACGGCGACGAGATCCGGGCGATCCTGGCCCGCGCGCTGATGATCGGACTGGCGGCCGCCGCCGTCCTGATGCTCGCGCAGGTCCCGCTGCGGATCCTCGCGCTCGCGATCCTCGACGCGGCCCCCACCGTGGAGGCATTTGCGGGCGCCTACTTCGACACCCGCATCTGGGGCGCACCGGCGACGCTGGCGAACTATGCCGTCCTCGGCTGGCTACTGGCGATGCAGTACGCGCGCGCCGCCCTGCTGACCCAGATCGTCGTCAACGGCATCAACGCCGCCCTCGACATCTGGTTCGTTGTCGAACTCGGGATGGGCGTCGAGGGCGTCGCGCTGGCAACGGTCATCGCGCAGTACAGCGGGGCCTCCCTGGGGCTCGCGATCATCGCCATGCGCCTGCGGACAATCCCGGGCGGCTGGTCCTGGGCGCAGATCGGCAAGCTTTCCGAACTCGCCGCACTCTTCCGCGTCAGCCGCGACATCTTCCTTCGCACACTGGCCATGATCTTTGCGTGGTCGCTGCTCACCTGGACCGGCGCGAAGCTGGGGACGACCGTGCTCGCGGCGAATGCACTTCTCATGAACTTCCAGTCGTTCCTGGCCCACGGTCTCGACGGGTTCGCCCACGCGACGTCAGCCCTCGTGGGCGAGGCCGTGGGCGCGCGAAACCGTCGCCTGCTGCGTGACACGGTGGCTGCCGCGACCTTCATGGCGGCCTGCGTCGCACTCGGCTACACCGCGGTCTACGGCCTGTTCGGAGGCCAACTCCTGGGATTGCTTACGGATATCCCGGAACTGCGTGCCTTCGCGGGCGACTACCTGATCTGGATGGCGCTCTCGCCGCTGCTGTCCGTCTGGGCATACCAGCTGGACGGCATTTTCATCGGCGCGACCCGGGCGACGGAAATGCGAAACGCCATGCTGGCATCGGTCGCGATCTATGCCGCCGCCATGTTTTCCCTGCCCGGGTTTCTCGGCAATCACGGCCTGTGGGCGGCTGTCATGCTGTTCATGGTGGTTCGGGCGCTCACCCTGGTGGTCTTCTATCCCAGGGTTGAGCGGATGCTCTCGGAATCGCCACAAAGCGCTGATACTTCAATATAAATCTTCGCGGCCATGTCATAGTTTTATTGACATGTTAACGAAGCGTGACGCATTTTCTGCGCGCGTCGGCGGATCGGAAGCGGGTTCTCCGGCGTTCAGTACGATTCGGGGTTGAACGGGGAATGGGCGTGAAATTCGGAACCCGCGAGAAACGAATTCTGATCGGCGCCGCGCTGGTGCTGATCCCGGTCCTGGCCTTCATCGCCGGACAGCAATCCGCGACGCAAGACGAGCCGATCGTCACCGCGGAGGAAACACCCGAGAAAGCACCGGCTCCCGTCGAAACGGTGAGTGCGCCGGAGCCCGCGCCCGAGCCTGAACCGGTCGCCGCCGAGCCGGAAGCCGTTGTCCGCAGCGTCGAAGTCGAAAGCGGCGACAACCTCATGAACGTCCTGATCGATGCCGGTGCAGAGCGGTTCGACGCCCATGTCGCGATCCAGTCGCTCCAGGGCGTCTACGACCCCCGCCGCGACCTGCGTGTCGGAGACGAGCTCCAGGTCACGCTCGATCCGGCGGCAGACGGCGGTACGGGGAGCAGCAGCAGTGACGGCCTCGACTATGTCCTTTCGGGCCTGCGCCTGCCCGTCGACTACGACCGCCAGGTTGTCGTCGACCGCAACGAGGATGGCGGGTTTGTCGCGCGGGAAGTGATCCTGCCGCTGCAGAACGAGTTCATGCGAGTCGACGGCGTAATCGACTCCAGCCTGTTCGTAAACGCGCGCGATGCCGGCGTGCCGGTCTCCGTCCTGATCGAGTTGATCCGGATCTTCAGCTTCGACGTGGACTTCCAGCGCGACATCTGGCGCGACGACCGCTTCGAGGTGATGTTCGAACGGCAGCGCAACGACGACGGCATCGTGGTCCACAACGGCGAGATCCAGTACGCGAAGCTGACCCTTCGCGGCACCGAGCTCCCGCTTTATCGCTTCGAAACGCCTGAGGGCAATCTCGACTACTTCAATGCCAAGGGCGAAAGCGTCCGAAAGGCGCTCATGAAAACGCCGATCGACGGTGCGCGCCTGTCTTCACGCTTCGGCAACCGCAAGCACCCGATCCTGGGTTACACGCGTCTGCACGCCGGCGTTGATTTCGCGGCACCGACCGGCACCCCGATCTACGCGGCCGGCGACGGCACGGTCACCGTGGCCGGCACCAACGGCGGATACGGCAAGTACATCAAAATCCGCCACAACGGGACCTACTCGACTGCCTACGCCCACCTGAACGGCTACGCGCGCGGCATCCGCAAGGGCAAGCGCGTGCGACAGGGCCAGGTGATTGGTTATGTCGGGTCGACAGGACGCTCCACCGGCCCGCACCTGCACTACGAGATCCACCGCAACGGCAAGCAGATCAACCCGCTTGGGCTGAAGCTGCCGAGCGGCGAGAAACTCACGGGCAAGACACTGGAGGCGTTCCAGGCGCACCGCGACGAGATCGACCGGCAGTTCGAGCTGCTGTCCGACCCGCGCGTCGTCGCAAAGAG